>NZ_JBICVV010000016.1:157073-185009 GCF_043199295.1 Streptomyces sp. NPDC048612 | reverse complement strand
GCATCGCCCGCGCCGAGGACGGCTTACCGGGCGTCCCCTCCGACCCACCACCCACCCGCCGTAGGCGAACGGCGCCCAGCCACCGGCAACCCGCACAGCCGGAGGCCCCGCCCACGGAGACGTGAGGGGGGCCTGCCGGGGGCGGTCGGGAATCAGTCGTCGTCGTTGTCGTCGTCGTCCGTGTCCTGGGCCGTGGCGGTGTCGAGGTTGCCGGACTGGGTGTCTACCAGGAGCTTGTGCTCCTTGCCGTCGTTCGTGACGGTCTCGACCTCCCAGGCCTTGGACCGGTGGTCGTCGTCCAGTTCCAGGGAGGTCACGGTGCCGTGGGAGGCGGCGGTGCGGGCGGCGGTTGCGGCGTCCGTGCGGGCGTCGCGGGCGGTGGCGCGCTCGTCGGCGTCGTCGTCATCCTCGTCCTGGTCGACGTGCTGGTTCAGCACGCGCGCGGTACCGGCGTCGAGGGTGACCTCGTGCCACTTGCCGTCCTTGCCGAGGACATCCGCTTCCCAGACCAGGCCGGGACGGTCGGTGTCCAGGTCGAGGCCGGTCACGGTGCCGGGGACGGCCTTCAGGGCGGCGGCCGCGGCGTCCGGTGCGCTGACCTTGGCGGCGCGGGCCTCGCGGGCGTCCTCCTGGCCGTCGTCGTCCGGCATGCGGATGCTGGAGCTGCCGTCCTGGACCTGGGCGGTCCCCGAGGGGGCCGCAGGCTGCGCCGAGACCGGGGAGCCGGAGCGGGCGCTGCCGGAGCCGTCGCCGCTGACCGCCATGGCGGTGACCGTTCCGCCGGCGACGAGGGCGGCCGCGGCGGCGGTGGCGATGATCAGTTGGCGCTTCATGTTTCTCTCCCCTTGCGATCGGATGTGGCACCACACTGGCGAACCGAAGCTGAAGGGGACCTGAAGGCACCTGAAGGGGGCTTCAGGGAGGGAATGGCATGGTGGAGCGCATGCACCCGCCCGTCACGCACCACCGCCCGCCCGGCCCCGCCGGGCACCGTCCGTACCGGCTTCTGCTCGTGGAGGACGAGAAACGGCTGGCCCTCTCCCTGGCCAAGGGACTGATGGCCGAGGGGTATGCGGTCGATGTGGTGCACGACGGTCTGGTGGGGCTCCGCCAGGCGAGTGAGGAGAGCTACGACCTGCTCGTGCTCGACATCATGCTGCCGGGGATGAACGGCTACCGCGTGTGCGGGGCGCTGCGGGCGGCCGGGCACGAGGTGCCGATCCTGATGCTGACCGCCAAGGACGGCGAGTACGACGAGGCCGAGGGACTGGACACCGGCGCCGACGACTATCTGACCAAGCCGTTCTCGTACGTGGTGCTGGTGGCGCGGGTGAAGGCGCTGCTGCGGCGGCGGGGCCGGACCGCCCCTCCGGTGTTGCGGGTGGGGCCGCTGGCCGTCGACCAGGGCGCGCGGCGGGTCGAGCGGGACGGCGTCGAGGTGACGCTGACGACGAAGGAGTTCGCCGTGCTGGAGCAACTGGCGCTGCGGGCGGGCGAGGTGGTCTCCAAGGCGGAGATCCTGGAGCACGTCTGGGACTTCGCCTATGAGGGCGATGTCAACATCATCGAGGTGTACGTGAGCGCGCTGCGGCGCAAGCTCGGCGCCGGCCACATCGTGACGGTCCGCGGCGCGGGATACCGGCTGGTGTCCGGTGGGTAGCGTGCTGGGTTCGGTACGGGCCAGGGCAGCGGCCGGGGCGACCGTGGTGGTGGCCCTGGCGCTGATCGCGGCGGGTACGGCGGTGCTGCTGGTGCTGAGCAACAAACTGCAGGGCCGGGCCGGGCTGCAGGCGGAGGTCGCGGCGCGCGAGGTGGCCGCGCAGAT
The DNA here is from genome assembly GCF_043199295.1 of Streptomyces sp. NPDC048612. NCBI lineage: Bacteria > Bacillati > Actinomycetota > Actinomycetes > Kitasatosporales > Streptomycetaceae > Streptomyces > Streptomyces sp. NPDC048612. Next base: position 183,184 of record NZ_JBICVV010000016.1, on the reverse strand, counting down.
CGCCACCGGGAAGCCGTACGGCAAGCTGGATCTGCCGGACGGCGAGGAGCACCCGGTGGTGGTCGCCGCCGACGACGGGCGGGTGCTGGCGGTCGGCGAGGACGTGCAGGCCGTCGACGGGAAGCGGGTGGCGGGCGCATCGGGGGGCGCGGGGAGCGTCCCGCCGACGGCCGGTGACGACGACGAGGACGAGGAGGACGACCGCGGGCTCCGGGCGGGGGAGGTCGACGAGGACGTCACCTACCGGGACGGGACCGCGAAGGTCGACGGGTCGGTGGCCGACTACCGGTTCGCGCTGGTCGAGGCCAAGGACGCCCGCGGTGAGTCGGTGACGGTGCGCGCGGGGTCGGCGCTGGCGCCGGAGGAGGATGCCGTCGCGTCGGTGCGGAACGCCATGCTGATCGGACTGCCGCTGCTGCTCGGGGTGGTGGCGGGGGTGACCTGGCTGGTGACCCGGCGGGCGCTGCGGCCGGTGGAGGGGATTCGCGGGGAGATGGCCGCGATCACCGCGAGTACGGATCTGAGCCGGCGGGTGCCGGTGCCGTCGTCGAAGGACGAGATCGGCCGGCTGGCCCGGACGACCAACGAGACGCTGGCGGCGCTGGAGTCGTCGGTGGAGCGGCAGCGGCGGTTCGTCGCGGACGCCTCGCACGAGCTGCGCAGCCCGATCGCGAGCCTGCGGACGCAGCTGGAAGTGGGGGTGGCGCACCCGGAGTTGCTGGATGTGCCGGGTGCCGTGGAGGACACCGTGCGGCTTCAGCGGCTGGCCGCGGACCTGCTGCTGCTGGCCCGGCTGGACGCGGGGGAGCGGCCGTCCGAGGCCCGGGTCGATCTGGCGGCGATGGTGCGCGAGGAGAGCTCACAGCGGGTCACGGACCGGATTCCGGTGCGGCTCGGCGAGCTGGCGAGCGGGGAAGTGGCGGGGTCCCGCGGGCAGTTGGGGCGGGTGCTGACGAACCTGCTGGACAACGCGCAGCGGCATGCCGTCGCGTCCGTACGGGTTGCCGTGGTGCGCGAGGGGGAGTGGGTGGTGCTGAGGGTCGAGGACGACGGGCCCGGGGTGCCGGAGAGCGAGCGGGAGCGGATCTTCGAGCGGTTCGTCCGGCTCGACGACGCGCGGACCCGGGACGACGGCGGGGCCGGGCTGGGGCTGGCCATCGCGCGGGATGTCGCGGTGCGGCACGGCGGTTCGCTGGCCGTGCGCGCGGGCTCGGTCTTCGAACTGCGGCTGCCGGTGGCCGGCTGAGGACTTCGTGGCCCGGGCGGCGGGGCCTCGGCCCGGGTCAGGGGCCGAGGCCGGGCGGTCAGAGGCCGCCGCGCTCCTTGCGGAGGTGTTCGGCCACCGGCGTGAGCGAGGTGCGCAGCGCCTGGAGGTCCTCGGCGGTGAACAGGTCGATGAAGTGCTTGCGGACCGAGGCGACATGGTGCGGGGCGACCCGGCGCATGGTGTCCCAGCCCTCGTCCGTGAGGACGGCGTAGAGGCCGCGGCGGTCCGACTCGCAGCTCTCGCGGCGCACCAGGCCGGCGTTCTCCATCCGGGTGATCTGGTGGGAGAGACGGCTCTTGGACTGCAGGGTGCTGGCGGCCAGGTCGCTCATCCGGAGGCGCCGGTCCTCGGCCTCGGAGAGGTTGACCAGGATCTCGTAGTCGTTGTTCGTCAGGCCGAACGGCTGCAGATCGCGCTCTAGTTGGTGCATCAGCAGCCTGCTGACGTCGAGGTGGGTGCGCCAGGCACACTGCTCCTGGTCGGTCAGCCAGGGGGTGTCGCTGTCGGTCGTCATGGAGTGAATTCTACCCGTAAAAGTTGAAAAGCGAATTAATCAGGCCGGGGGGTGGTGCCTCGTCCAGCGGGGGCCGGTTGTTGGTCAGACGTTCGAGGTCACCGTCCGCAGAGTACCGCTCACAGCCCGAAGCGGCGCTGGAGGCTCCCGAGGTTGCCGGGCAACTGGGGCAGTTGTGAGCCACTTTGCGGGACGTGTCCGCCGCCGCCCGGAACGCCCGCTTCGGTGGGCACCGCGCCGGTGTCCAGCTCCGGCATCAGCAGCTCCGTCGACTGCAGCAGCACCGTGCCGGCCCCGACGAACTCGAATTGGTGCTCCTCCCCGGACGCCCCGCCGAGGCCGGTGTGCGCGCGCAGGCCGCCGAGGAATCCCCGCAGGTACTGGTGGTCGTAGTGATGGCACGGGGAGGGGCAGTCCGCCCAGCCGACGAGCGCCTGCGGGTCCACCCGGATCGGCGGCTCCATGAAGACCACCGGGCCGTTGGAGGCGGCCACGAACTTGCCCGTCCCGATGAGGGTGAGGAAACCCGGGATGATCGACTGCTTCAGCGAGAGAGATGGCTGAAATGCGAGCAAGTTGCCCGAGCGAATCGTCAGGTTGCCGTCCTCCAGATCGAAGGAGTTGACATCGAAGGCACGGTCCGCGAGCAGCATCTTTCCGCGGCCCTCGGCGACGACCCAGTCCGCGGCGTGCAGTGGCGAATGGAAACTTCCGGCGACCAGGCGGTCCAGGCGGCCGTGTCCGATGCCGTGGAAGTCGATCTGCCCGTAGTAGGCGATCATCTTCCCCTTCTGCAGGAACCACTGGCCGTCCAGCTCGACGCTGAAGGCATAGGGGTTGACGTTGTCGTCGGCGGGCAGCGAGGAGACGTCGTGGATGACGGGACCGGTCACAGCTTCTCCTCCGACGCCTGGACGTAGACGGTGCCCTGGCCCGACAGCTCCAGCTGGAAGGCCTCGCCCGAGCCGCGGCCGACCATGTCGCGCCAGCCGAGCGCCGTGGACAGTTTGTTGCGGACGTCGCCGCGGTGGGCGACATAGGCCTGCGGGTCGACATGGACCGGGCGCTGGGGCGTGATCGGCAGCTCGATCACCCCGCCGTGCGCCATCACCGCGGCCGAGCCGACGCCCTTGAGGGTCGTGGTGAACAGGCCCTGGCCGGTGACTTGGCCGCGCACCATGCCCATCACGCCGCCCTGCGAGCCCATGAACATCGTGCCCTGCTCCAGCCCGCCGTCGAAGGCCAGTAGCCGGTCGGCCTCGACATAGAGCGTCTCGCCGGTCAGGTCGACGACGTGGACGTGATGGCCGCCGTGGCCGAACATGACCGTTCCGGTGCCTTCCACCGTCATCAGGGGGGCGGCCTCGCCGGCGATCCGGCGGCCGATCATCGAGCCGATACCGCCCTGGCCGCCCTGGATGTTGGGGGTGAAGGAGACCTCGCCGCGGTAGGCGAGCATCGCGCCCCGCTGGCTGAACATCCGCTGCCCCGGACCGATCCTGGACTCCACCACGCGCGGGTTGAGCGCCGTGAACGGCATCAGACCTCACCTCCCACGGTGTTGCGCTCGCTGGGCTGGACGTAGACCAGGCCCTCGCCCTCGAAGCGGATCTGGAAGGCCTCGCCGGAGCCCTCCCCGATGAGGGTGCGGAAGTTCACCCCGGACTGGAAGTGCTGCTTGAGGTCGCCGGTGTGGGCGACGTACGCGCCCGGGTCGACCTGGAGGGGGTACTGCTTGGTGACCCGCAGCACCACGGCGGGGCCGTCGGAGGTGATCGCCGCCTGGCCGCTGCCCTCGACGGTGGTGGTGAACAGGCCGTTGCCCTGGGAGGCGCCGCGCAGGCCGGTGAAGGTCGTGCCCGTACGGAGCGCGGCGTCCGTGCACAGCAGGTTGCTGGCCTCCACGAACAGCTTCTCGCCCTGCAGCTGCACCAGGTTGATCTCGCTCGCCCGGTCGGCGAAGAAGCAGGTGCCGTGGCCCTTCACCTCCATCACGGCCATCTGTTCGCCCGTGATCCGACGGGTGACCATGCCGCGCAGGCCCTCGCCGCCGCCGGACATCTTCTTGAACGACATCTGGCCGTCGTACGCGACCATCGCACCGTTTTTCGCCTTGACGGCATCGCCCGTCATGTCGACGGCGAGCACCTTGCTCCCCTGGAGCCGAAACTGAGCCACGGATCAGACCGTAGCCGTCCGGGGCCGTGCGGGGCAGGCCCTTTGTCCCTGACTTCGCCCTGATTTCTCCCCCGCGGCCGGGCCGCCGCCGGCTTCCCGCCCCCCGGCGCGGTGATCGGGGAGGCGGCTGTAACAATGGGCGAAGCTTGTGAACTCTTGCACAAGCGCGCCCGCCCGTCGCCCGACCTCTGCCCCCAGAAGACGGCGCCCTGCGCCGACTGCCCATCTGCCACCCGAACGAGGTTCCCGTGGACATCAAGACCGCTGCCGCCCTGCACCGACTGCGCCTGGCATCCATCCCGGAGGCGCTCTCCTTCCCGGCGCTGCTGATCTTCGGCACCGGCTTCCGCCTGGCCTTCGACTACGACTCCCTGGTGATGCCGCTCGGCATGATCCACGGCCTGCTCTTCATCACCTACGTGGTGCTGCTGCTGGACGTGTGGAACCGCACCAAGTGGCCGTTCAAGCGCGTCGCGCTGTTCTTCGTGCTGGCGATCGTGCCGTTCGGCGGCCTCTACGGGGACCGCATCCTCAAGCGCGAGGAGGAGGCCGGTGTGATCGCCGCCCGCGCCCGCAAGGAAGGCGTCGTGAGCGCATGATCGTCGCCTTCTCGGTGAGCCCGCTGGGCGTCGGCGAGGACGTCGGTGAGTACGTCGCCGACGCGGTCCGGGTCGTCCGTGAGTCCGGACTGCCGAACCGTACGGACGCCATGTTCACCTCCATCGAAGGTGAATGGGACGAGGTCATGGACGTCGTCAAGCGCGCGGTCGCGGCCGTCGAGGCCCGCTCCGGGCGGGTCTCGCTGGTGCTCAAGGCCGACATCCGGCCCGGGGTCACCGACGGGCTGACCTCGAAGGTCGAGACCGTGGAGCGGCATCTCGCCGCGGACGGCACCCGCCGGGCCTGAGCGGTCCCGCCCCGGCGCCCGCCGGGGCGTCAGCCGCCCGCCGCCAGGGCGATCCCCAGGGGGGTGCGCTCGTACCGCACCTGATGTCCGTGCCGGCGCGAGGCCAGCAGACCGGCGTCGCGCAGCACGGACAGATGCCCCGAGACGGAGGACGGCGCCAGGCCGAGGCGGTGGGCCAGGGCCGTCGTGGTCGACGGCACGTCGAGCGCGGCCAGTACGGCGGCGCGGTTCGCCCCCAGCAGCCGGGCCAGCGCCACCCCCGTCTCCGCCTCGGTCCACAGCCCGCCGATCCCGCGCGCCGGGTAGATCACCGTGGGCTGCCAGGGCGGGTCGAACCCGCTGACCACGTCCGGCCACACGAACACGCTGGGCAGCAGCAGCACCCCGCGGCCGTCCAGGTCCTGCATCTGGGCGAAGTCGGTCCGGGTCCGGACCGTCAGGGTGTCCCCCGACCAGGACAGCCGCGGATGCAGATCGGCGAACAGCCGCTGGAGCCCGCCGTCCGCCAACTGCCGTGACCGGTAGGCGATCTCGGCCTCCAGCAGCGCCCGCAGCCGCGGCCAGTCCGGGGCGAGCAGCGCCCGCCAGGCCCGTTCGGTGACATCGGCCAGCTCCTGCACCGCCCGTGCCGGATCGGCCAGCGCCGCCCGGCCGCGCGCCGACCGGGCCGCCTCCGGCCGGCCCGCCAGCGACTTGGCCATCTCGGCGTGGGCCAGGGCCGGTTCGGTGGCGCGCAGCCGCGCCAGCTCCTCGTCGAAACCGGCCATCGGGCCGTCCGGGGGGCGGCCCAGGAAGTCCGGGGTGTAGCCCGGGGGCGTCGCCGGCATGAAGAGCCACAGCGGTGCCAGGTCCAGCCCGGCCGGCGTCTCGCGCATCCGGCGCAGCCACGGTGTGTGATAGCCGTGCCGGTCGGTGCGGCGCAGGGTCCGTACCGCCTCATGGGTCTCGCACAGCGGGGAGACGGCGAACCGGATGCGGAGCAGGTCGTCGGCGCCGAAATGCAGGTTCACCGGCACGGCCGGGTACTCCCTCCGACACGGGATTCGGCTGGAGCCGAAAGACTACGGGGCGGCACCGGGCTCCGGCAGGCTGCCGCCATGTCCTCGCCCTCCGGGTCCGCGCCGTCGGGCCGCCTTCCCGCCTGCCCCGGTGCGGGCGCCGCCGGTGCCGCACCGTCCGCCGCAGCGGCCCGCCCGGACGGCTATCGCGCCGTCTTCGCCGTCCCCGAGTTCCGGTACGTCTTCGCCGCGCATCTGCTGTCCTCGCTCGGCGTGGTCGTCTGCGAGATCGCGCTGTCCGTCCTCGTCTTCCGGCTCACCGCCTCGCCGCTGCTGAGCGCGCTGACCTTCGCGCTGGGGCTGGCGCCGTACGTCATCGGCGGGACGCTGCTGTCGGCGGTCGCCGACCGGTATCCGGCCCGGCGGGTGCTGGTCGGCTGCGACCTGCTGTGCGCGCTGGCGGCGGCGGGGATGGTGGTGCCGGGCACACCGGTCGGGGCGCTGCTGGTGCTGCGCTGTGTGCTCGCGGCCGTCGCGCCGGTCTTCGCCGGGACCCGGGCCGCGACGCTGGGGGAGATCCTCGGCGAGGGGGAGCTGTTCGTCCTGGGGCGCTCGGTGATCCGCCTGGTGAACCAGAGCGCGCAGCTCGCCGGGTTCGCGGCCGGGGGCCTGCTGCTCGCCGTGGTGTCCCCGGGGGCGGTGCTCGCGCTCACCGCCGGCACCTTCCTCGGATCGGCGCTGCTGCTGCGGCTGGGGACCCTGGCACGCCCGGCCCGGGACGGCGCGCGCGGGGCGCTGCTGGGCGCCTCGCTGGGCGGGCTCCGGCGGCTGCTGGCCGACCGCCGGGTGCGGGCGCTGCTCCTGCTGACGTGGCTGCCGCCGGCCTTCGTGGTGATCCCCGAGGCGCTGCTGATCCCCTACGCCGGCCTGCTCGGCACCGGGCCGGCCGGGGCGGGGCTGCTGCTGTGCGGCATGCCGGTCGGTGCGGTGCTCGCCGAGAGCCTGGTGGGCACGTTCCTCGGGCCACGGGCCCGCACCCGGCTGACCTTCCCCATGGGGCTCTTCGCCGTCCTGCCCTCCCTCGGCTTCGCCGCACAGCCCTCGTTCGGCTGGGCGCTGCTGCTGCTCGTGCTGACCGGCACCGGCATCTCGTACAACTTCGGGGTGGACCGCTGGTTCGTCGCCGCGGTCCCCGAGGAACTCCTGGGCCAGGCGATGACGGTGATGCAGGCCGGGCGGATGACGGTGATGGGACTGGCGATGGGACTGGCCGGGGTGGCCGCGGAGTACGCGCCCCTGCGACTCGTGATGCCGGCCGCCGGGGTGCTGGGCACGGTCTGTGTACTGGCGGCGATCTTCGAGGTGCGGCGTACGGCGCCGGGGGGCCGGGCGGCCGCCGGGCCGGTGCGCGGACCGGCCGGACCGCAGCCCCGGACCGGAAAGTGAGACGCGGCTGACCGCCATGTGGCTGCCCGGTAGTGTCGGGGCCGTGCCGAAGCCGCTCAGCCTTGCTTTCGATCCCATCGCGCGTGCCGATGAACTGTGGCAGCAGCGATGGGGAGCCGTGCCCTCGATGGCCGCGATCACCTCGATCATGCGCGCCCACCAGATCCTGCTGGCCGAGGTGGACGCGGTGGTCAAGCCGTACGGGCTGACCTTCGCGCGCTATGAGGCGCTGGTGCTGCTGACCTTCTCCAAGGCCGGTGAGCTGCCGATGTCGAAGATCGGTGAGCGGCTGATGGTGCACCCGACCTCGGTGACCAACACCGTCGACCGGCTGGTGCGGTCCGGGCTCGTCGCCAAGCGGCCGAATCCGAACGACGGGCGGGGCACGCTCGCCACGATCACGGAGAAGGGCCGCGAGGTGTGTGACGCGGCCACCCGTGAGCTGATGGCGATGGACTTCGGGCTCGGGGCCTACGACGCCGAGGAGTGCGCGGAGATCTTCGCGCTGCTGCGGCCGCTGCGGGTGGCGGCGGACGACTTCAAGGACGAGTAGGGCGCTGCGTTCCAGGGGGGCGGCGAAGATCGCCCCGGAACGGCTGGTTACGCTCGGGGCATGAAGCGAAGCGTCCTGACCCGCTACCGGGCGATGGCCTATGTCACCGCCGTGATGCTGCTGGTGCTGTGCGCCTGCATGGTGTTCAAGTACGGCTTCGGGATGGGCAAGGACCTCACCCTCGTCGTCTCCCAGGTCCACGGCGTGCTCTACATCATCTACCTGGTCTTCGCCTTCGATCTGGGCTCCAAGGCCAAGTGGAAGTTCGGCAAGCTGCTGTGGGTGCTGGTCTCGGGCACCATCCCCACCGCCGCGTTCTTCGTGGAGCGCACGGTGGTGCGGGAGGTCGAGCCGCTGATCGCCGGTGACGCTCCGGAGCCGGTGCAGGTCTGACGGCCGCCCCGGCCCACCTGGAAAGCCCGCGGAACGCGCCTGTCCCTTCGAGGGGCGGGCGCTTTTGCGTGACCGGGCGGCGTTACGGACGGTGAACCTCGCCACGCACAAGGCGACCCATGCGCCTCTCCCGTCGACAAGTACTAGGACGTCCTAGTAAATTCGTGGGTATGGACGCTGACGCGATCGATGAGGGCCGCCGCCGCTGGCAGGCCCGGTACGACTCCGCCCGTAAGCGGGACGCGGACTTCACCACGCTTTCGGGGGATGCTGTCGAGCCGGCGTACGGTCCCCGCCCCGGCGACTCGGTCGAGGGCTTCGAGCGGATCGGGTGGCCGGGCGAGTTCCCCTTCACCCGCGGGCTGTACCCCACCGGCTACCGGGGGCGGACGTGGACCATCCGCCAGTTCGCCGGGTTCGGCAACGCCGAGCAGACGAACGAGCGCTACAAGATGATCCTGAAGGCGGGCGGCGGCGGCCTCTCCGTCGCCTTCGACATGCCGACGCTCATGGGCCGCGACTCCGACGATCCGCGGTCGCTGGGCGAGGTCGGGCACTGCGGCGTCGCCATCGACTCGGCCGCCGACATGGAGGTCCTCTTCAAGGACATCCCGCTGGGCGACGTCACGACCTCGATGACGATCAGCGGTCCCGCCGTCCCCGTCTTCTGCATGTACCTGGTCGCCGCCGAGCGGCAGGGCATCGACCCGGGGGTGCTGAACGGCACGCTCCAGACGGACATCTTCAAGGAGTACATCGCGCAGAAGGAGTGGCTCTTCCCGCCGGAGCCCCATCTGCGGCTGATCGGCGACCTGATGGAGCACTGCGCGCGCGGCATCCCCGCGTACAAGCCGCTCTCGGTCTCCGGCTACCACATCCGCGAGGCGGGCGCGACGGCCGCGCAGGAGCTGGCGTACACCCTCGCCGACGGCTTCGGCTACGTGGAGCTGGGGCTTTCGCGCGGCCTGGACGTCGACACCTTCGCCCCCGGGCTGTCCTTCTTCTTCGACGCGCATCTGGACTTCTTCGAGGAGATCGCGAAGTTCCGGGCCGCGCGCCGGATCTGGGCCCGCTGGATGCGCGACGTGTACGGCGCCACGAGCGAGAAGGCGCAGTGGCTGCGCTTCCACACCCAGACCGCCGGGGTCTCGCTGACCGCCCAGCAGCCGTACAACAACGTGGTCCGCACCGCCGTCGAGGCGCTGGCGGCCGTGCTCGGCGGCACGAACTCGCTGCACACCAACGCCCTGGACGAGACCCTGGCGCTGCCCAGCGAGCAGGCCGCGGAGATCGCGCTGCGCACCCAGCAGGTGCTGATGGAGGAGACCGGCGTCGCCAATGTGGCGGACCCGCTGGGCGGTTCGTGGTTCATCGAGTCGCTGACCGACCGGATCGAGGCGGACGCCGAGAAGATCTTCGACCAGATCAAGGAGCGCGGCCGGCGGGCGGTGCCGAACGGTGAGCACCCGATCGGCCCGATGACCTCCGGCATCCTGCGCGGCATCGAGGACGGCTGGTTCACCGGCGAGATCGCCGAGTCCGCCTTCCGGTACCAGCAGGCGCTGGAGAAGGGCGACAAGAAGGTCGTCGGCGTCAACTGCCACCACGGCTCGGTCACCGGCGACCTGGAGATCCTGCGGGTCAGCCACGAGGTCGAGCGGGAGCAGGTGCGGGCGCTCGGGGCGCGGAAGGCGGCGCGGGACGACGCCCGGGTGCGGGCCTCGCTCAAGACGATGCTGGATGCCGCACGGGCCGGCAGCAACATGATCGAGCCGATGCTGGAGGCCGTACGGGCCGAGGCGACCCTCGGCGAGATCTGCGACGCGCTGCGCGACGAGTGGGGCGTCTACACCGAGCCCGCCGGGTTCTGACTCCCGGCCGGAGGAACGGCCCGGGGCGGGGCGGCGGGTGACCCACCTGCCGCCCCGCCCCTGTACGCCGGGCCCGGCGTCGCACCGGCCGCCCCGTGGTCCGCCGCCCGCGCTACGGCAGCGGAATCCGCAGCCGGAAGAGCGCCCCGCCCCCCGGTGCCTGCTCGGCGGTGAGCTCGGCCCCGTGGGCGCGGGCGATCTGGCGGGCCATCGCCAGGCCCAGACCGGAGCCGGGCAGGGCGCGGGCCGCCTGCGCCCGGTAGAAGCGGTCGAAGACATGGGGCAGATCGGCGGCCTCGATGCCGGGGCCGTGGTCGCGTACGGTCAGCTCCCAGGCGTCCGGCACACCGCGGAGTTCGGTCTCGACCGGGCCGCCCGGCGGGGAGAACTTCGCCGCGTTGTCGAGCAGGTTGGACAGCAGCCGGGAGAGACGGGCCGGCACCCCCGGGACGGTGGCGTCCGCCGCGGCCGGGTCGACGACGGCGGTGAAGGTGAGCTCCGGCCAGTGTTCCCGGGCCGCGCCCACCGCGTGCTCCAGGAGGGCGGCCGGGCGTACCTGCTCCACCAGGGGCTGCGGCTCCTCGTCGCGGGCCAGCTCGATCAGGTCGTTGACGAGCGTGGTGACCTCGCGCAGCTGGCGGCCCAGGGCGCCCGCGGCCCGGTCGCGCTGGGCGTCGGTCAACCGGTCGGCGCGGGCGAGGAGTTCGGCGTTGGTGCGGAGCGCGGTCAGCGGGGTGCGCAGCTCGTGCGAGGCGTCGGCGACCAGCCGGCGCTGGGCGGTGACCGACTGCTCCAGTTCGCCGAGCATGGTGTTGAAGCTGGTGGCGAGGCGGGTGACCTCGTCCTCCCGGGCGGGCGGGCCTGCGGGGAGTTCGATGCGGTGGCGGGCGTCGCGGGTGGCGGCGATGCGCTCCGCTGTGGCGGTGAGCCGGGCGACCGGGGCCAGGCCCGTACGGGACACCCAGTAGCCCAGGGCGGCGGCCAGCAGGACGCCCGCGCCGCCGAGCACGGCCAGCGCCCCGGCGGCCTGCTCGACGCCCCGGTCGACGGTGTCGGAGCGCTGGGCGACCTGCACCGCCTCGTCCTTGTCCGCCAGGCGCGTGGTGAGCATCCGGACCGGATGGCCGGCCACCGTCAGCTTCGTGTAGAATGCCGCGCGCCGGCCGTCGGCGACCTGCCGGGTGGCGTCGGAGACGGGCAGCACATACGGCTTGCGCGGGTCCCTGGCGGGGTCGGACGGCACGATCTGGACGCAGGCCGAGGCCGGGTACCGGCAGAGGGTGTCACTCGGGGTCGGGCCCCAGTCGTGGCGGTCCCGGACGGCCTGGGCGGCCGTCTGGCTCAGGCTCAGCTCCAGCTGACGGGTCATCTGGTAGTCGATGATGGTGAACGCGGCCGCACAGACGCCGACCGCCACCACCGCCACCGCGGAGGAGGCCGCCAGCGCCAGCCGGGTGCGCAGCGGGCGGCGCCGCCGCCAGCGGGCCCCCAGGCCGCGGGTGCCGGTCATGCGCCCTCCGCGTGGTCCAGGCGGTAGCCGATGCCGTGCACGGTGTGGACGAGCCGGGGCTCGCCGCCCGCCTCCAGCTTGCGGCGCAGATAACCGATGTACACGGCCAGCGAGTTGGAGTCCGGCCCGAAGTCGCGGCCCCAGACGCGCTCCAGGATCACCTCGCGTGGCAGCACCTGCCGGGGGTGCAGCAGCAACAGCTCCAGCAGCGCCCACTCGGTGCGGCTGAACTCCAGCGGACGGCCCGCCCGGTGGCCGGTACGGGTCACCGGGTCGACGACCAGGTCGCCGAAGGAGAGCCGGGGGTCCTCCACGGCCGTGGTCGACGCCCGCCGCAGCAGCGCCCTGACCCGGGCCACCAGTTCGTCCAGGGCGAAGGGTTTGACGAGGTAGTCGTCGGCGCCGGCGTCGAGTCCGTCGACCCGTTCGCTGACCGAGCCCAGCGCGGTCAGCACGAGGATCGGGGTGCGGTCGTCCAGGGCGCGCAGCCGGCGGCAGACGGCCAGGCCGTCCAGTACCGGCATCATCACGTCCAGGACCAGGGCGTCCGGCTGCCAGGCGGCGACCTCCGAGAGGGCGGCCAGGCCGTCGGCGGCGCCGCGCACCGCATAGCCCTCCACGGCGAGGCCGTCCTCGACGGCGGCGCGCACCTCCGGTTCGTCGTCGACGACGAGGATCTTGGCGGCTGGGGTGTTCCCGGGCGTGGGCGGCATGGACATAGGCTGCCAAACACCTCTCTTAGAAGCTTCTTAGGGCACAGGGCGAGCGTGGCGGCCATGCGCACACCACTCTCTGTCGTGATCGGTGCGGGCGGCACCGGCGGCCACATCTATCCCGGACTCGCGCTCGCCGACGCGCTCCGCCGGGCCGTGCCCGACGCGGCCATCTCCTTCGTCGGGACCGAACGCGGACTGGAGACGCGGCTGATCCCGCAGGCCGGATACCGGCTGCACACGGTTGACATGATCCCCTTCGATCCCGCACTGGGCGCCCGACGCTATCTGCTGCCGGCCGCGCTGCTGCGCTCGGGCGGCCAGTGCCGGGCGCTCCTCAAGGAACAGAAAGCCCAGGTCGCGGTCGGTATGGGCGGCTATCCGAGCGCCCCGGTGATCGTCGGGGCGCGGCTGGCCGGGCTGCCGAGCGTGATCCACGAGTCCAACGCGGTGCCCGGCCGGGCCAACAAGTTCGCGGCCCGGCTCACCCCGCACCTCACCCTCGCCTTCGACCGCAGCCGGGAGCATCTGGCCGGCGGCGACCGGGCCGAGACCGTGGGGATGCCCCTGGTCGGCCCGCTGGCCGAACTGGACCGCACCCGGCTGCGCCCCGCCGCCCGCCGGGAGCTGGGGGTGCCGGACGGCGCGCGGCTGCTGCTGGTCAACGGCGGCAGCCTGGGCGCGGCCCGGCTGACCGAGGCGGCGGTGGGGCTGGCCGGCCGCTACCGGTCGCGGCCGGACCTCCGGCTGCTGATCAAGACCGGGCCCGCGGCCCTGGAGGAGACCCGGGCGAAGCTGGCGGCTAACGGCGGGGCGGCGGTCGCCGAGGCCGTGCCCTACCTCGACCGGATGGACCTGGCCTACGCCGCCGCCGATCTCGTGGTGTGCCGGGCCGGTTCGGCCACCGTGGCGGAGCTGGCCACGATCGGGATGCCGGCCGTCCTCGTGCCGTATCCGCACGCGCCGGGCGACCACCAGACCCATAACGCACGGGTGCTCTCCGACACCGGGGCCGCGCTGCTGCTGCCCGACCCGGAGACCTCGGCCGAGCGGCTGGACTCCCTGGTCACCCCGCTGCTCGACGACCCCCGCCGGCTCGCCGCGATGGGCGCCGCCGCCGACCCCGGCACCCATGCCCGCGCCGCCGACCTGCTGGCCGCCAGGGTGCTGGCCCTGGCCGGCCACCCCCTCGCCCACCACCTCAGGATGAAGGAGACAGCATGAACAGCAGCACGCAGCAGTGGACCGGCCGCAAGGTCCTGGTCACCGGGGCCGAGGGGTTCATCGGCTCAACTCTGGTCGACCTGCTGGTGGAAGCCGGCGCCGAGGTCCGGGCGTTCGTCCATTACAAGCCGTACGCCGAAAAGGGAAATCTGGCGCGGTATCTCGTGCCGGGCGGTCCGGTCGAGATGATCGCGGGTGATGTCCGGGACGCGGGCCGGGTGATGGACGCCGTCGCGGGCTGCGACACCGTCTTCCATCTCGCCGCGCTGATCGGGATTCCGTACAGCTACGACTCACCGGGCGCCTACGTGCAGACGAACGTGGTGGGGACGGAGAACATCGCGGAGGCCTGCCGCCGCCATGACGTGCGCCGGCTGGTGCACACGTCCACCAGCGAGGTCTACGGGACGGCGCTGACCGCGCCGATCACCGAGGACCACCCGCTGCAGCCGCAGTCGCCGTACTCCGCCTCGAAGATCGGCGCGGACATGATGGCGCTGTCCCACCGGCACGCCTTCGGGCTGCCGGTGACCGTGGTGCGGCCGTTCAACACCTACGGGCCGCGGCAGTCGGCGCGTGCGGTGATCCCCACGATCCTGGCCCAACTCCACTCCGGCGCCCGGCAGATCAAGCTCGGCTCGCTCACCCCGACCCGCGACTTCACCTACGTCACGGACACCGCGGCCGGGTTCCTGGCGCTGGCCGACTGCGACCGGGCGCTGGGCGAGGTCGTCAATCTCGGCACCGGCCGGGAGATCGCGATCGGCGCCCTCGCCGAGGCGCTGATCGCGGCGTCCGGCCGGGAGGCCGAGGTCGTGGTGGACACCGCCCGGCTGCGGCCGGCCGGCAGTGAGGTCGAGCGGCTGCTGTCGGACAACTCCCGGGCCCGCGAGTGGGCTTCGTGGCGGCCGGAGGTCTCGCTGGAGCAGGGCCTGAAGCGGACGTCGGAGTGGGTGGCGGAGCACCTGCACCTCTTCGCGGCGGACCGCTACCAGGTCTGACCGGCACCGGGGCCGGGTGTCCGCCGCCGCACCGCGGCGCGGCGCCCGGCCTCAGTCCTGTGTGCCCAGGCCGGCCAGGCCGGTGAGGAAGAGCGCCGTGAAGTCGTGTCCCCACGCGGCGTCCACGGGCTCGCCGCTGACCAGGGTGCGGTGCACGATCGCACCGGCGATCACGTCGAAGATCAGGTCCATGTTGCGGGTGGCGGCCTGCTCGCCGTCCTCGCCGGGGCCGTCGGGGGGCAGTTCGCCGCGGGCCTGGGCGCGCGAGCGGCCGAGCAGCACCAGCCGCTTCTGGCGGTCGACGATCGCCGACCGGATGCGCTCGCGCAGCGCCTCGTCGGTGGTGGACTCGGCGACCACGGCCATCAGCGCCGTCTTGGTCTCCGGCCGGGCCAGCAGCGCGCCGAACTGCAGCACCACGCCCTCGATGTCGGCCCGCAGGGAGCCCCGGTCGGGGAGTTCGAGCTCGTCGAAGAGGACCGCCACGGCATCCACGACGAGCTCGTTCTTGTTGGCCCAGCGGCGGTAGAGCGTCGTTTTGGCCACCCCGGCGCGGGCCGCCACATCGCTCATGGTCAGCCGCCCCCAGCCCAGGTCGACGAGCGCGGCACGGGTCGCGTCGAGGATCGCCCGGTCGGTCTCGGCGCTGCGGGGGCGGCCCGTGCGGCCCTTGCGCGGGCTGGCGGAGTGGTGCATGCGGGCGACCATACCGGGCAGTACGGGGGCGGCCGGTGTACGCCGTGAGGGAGATCACTCGGCGCGGGGCCGGAACTGGTGGTTGTGCGGGGGTGCCGGGGAGTTACGCTACGGGTCGTAGCGAAAGAGCGATAACCACGGGCTGTGGGTGGGGACCCACGGCCGCGCAGGACGGTCCTCCTCGGGACCGCACGACGGCCCTTCCGGGGGCCGCACGGGCTGTGATTCCCGTACGTACACCGGCATGCCGGCGGGGTGTGCGGACGGGACGCGGGCCCGGTGAAAGGCCCGGCGCCCGCGCCGGAGCGGCCTTCCGTGCCGCCGACCGCACGACCGACCGCAGCACCGATCAGATCGCCGATCGCCCCGCTTTCCGGATCGCTTTTCGGAACGGGCCGCCCAGGGGGGAGGATGGACCCATGCAGCCACGCAATATGTCCATGAGTGGAGTCGTCGACCTCGCAGCGGTGAAGGCGGCCGGGGAAGCGAAGCAGAAGGCGGAGCAGGCACGCGCCGAGGCCGCCCGTACGGGCCGGGCGCCGACGAGCGGTGCCCGCCTGGTGTTCGACGTCGACGAGGCGGGGTTCCAGCAGGACGTCCTGCAGCGCTCGACCGAGGTCCCGGTCGTCATCGACTTCTGGGCCGAGTGGTGCGAGCCGTGCAAGCAGCTCGGTCCGCTGCTGGAGCGGCTCGCGGGGGAGTACGCCGGCAAGTTCGTGCTGGCCAAGATCGACGTTGACACCAACCAGGCGCTGTTCCAGCAGTTCGGGGTGCAGGGCATCCCGGCGGTCTTCGCGGTCGTCGCGGGTCAGCCGATCCCGCTGTTCCAGGGTGCGGCTCCCGAGTCGCAGATCCGCCAGGTGCTCGACGAGCTGGTGCGGGCCGCCGAGCAGCAGTTCGGCATCGTGGGGGCGCCGGCCGAGCCGCAGGCGGACGAGCAGGCGGCGGAGGAGGTCCCGGTGCCGGCCGGTCCGTACGACGCCGTGCTGGAGGCCGCGAACCAGGCGCTGGACTCCGGCGACCTGGGCGGTGCCATCCAGGCCTACAAGAACGTGCTCTCCGACGACCCGGCCAACCCGGAGGCCAAGCTCGGTCTGGCGCAGGCCGAACTCCTGCACCGGGTACAGGATCTCGACCCGCAGGCGGTGCGCAAGGAGGCCGCGGAGAACCCGGCCGACGCCCAGGCGCAGATCCGGGCCGCGGACCTCGACCTGGTCGGCGGTCATGTCGAGGACGCCTTCGGGCGGCTGGTCGACGCGGTGAAGCGGACCGCGGGGGACGACCGGGAGGCCGCGCGAGTGCGTCTGCTGGAGCTGTTCGAGGTCATCGGCGCGGACGATCCGCGGGTGACGGCGGCCCGTACGGCGCTGGCCCGGGTGCTGTTCTGACCCGCTGTCCGCACACTCGCCCGCTTCTGACCAGTACGGCCACCGCGGGTTGACCAAACAAACGAAGCAGCGGCCACGTTTTACCAAAACTTGGTAAACGTGGCCGCTGTTACTTCAAGTAAGTCCTGGCGACCCTCTTGCGGCAGTGTGTCCGCAATTGCCTCATGTCCCTTCGCTGTTAGCAGCGACGGTGTGTGCCCAGTCGATCTCTCCGGGTCGCGGCGTGTTTATCGGGCCGTTACCCGCAAGTAACGAGCCCCTTGTGCGACGGCCGGGAATGGACCACGATCGGCCACGCTCGGTCCATTCCCCCCGCCCGGCATCCGGTCGGTGTCGCGGGGCACTTGGGTCCCCACCGAGTGGCCGGCGGCAGTGGCGCCGGCCATGGACAGGGGGGTCTCTGCCCCACCCGGCAGAGCCTGTCCGAGGAGGTTGCGCGAGAGCGTGGCCAGTGGTTGTCGCTCGGGGGTGATCGCCGGTGTTCGGAACACGATGTGCCTCCGAGATCAGGCGCTCTCCTTCCCGAGGACGTAGCACTTCTCCCATCCCAGGTACCGCTGTCCCAACTCGGGGGGCAGGTACCGGAGATGTACGTCCGAGAAGGAGGAAAGTCATGGAGTCCCTGGCTCGTGGCGGGACCAGATGGAAGCGGTTCGCCGTCGTCATGGTGCCGAGCGTCGCGGCGACCGCCGCGATCGGCGTCGCCCTCTCGCAGGGTGCGCTCGCGGCATCGTTCAGCGTGTCCGGACAGCAGTTCAAGGTCGCTACCGACCGGCTGGACGGCACCGGATTTGTTCAGTACGGAGCCATTGACGCCCAGAAGGGCGGCAAGCAGGTCCCGGTGGCGGTCTCGGGGTTCTCGAACGCCAAGATCAAGAACCTGTGCCAGTCGGTAGTCGTTCCGGTCCCGGTCTTCGGCGATGTGTCGATGAAGCTGTCGGCCGGTGGCGGTGACACGCCCGTCGAGGCGAAGAACCTCTACATCGACCTCGATCAGCTGTCCGCGGACGCGACCTTCAACAACATCGACATCGGTGTTGCTGCGGGCTCGACGACCAAGGGCCCGGGTATGCACAAGGGCGACAAGGCCGACCCCGGCTCGTTCGCCCAGCAGGCCGACTCGGCCACGCTGACCCACGTCAAGCAGACGGCCTGGGCCACGACGGCCGGCACGTTCAAGCTCAGCGGCCTCAAGATGAGCGTCGCCAAGGGCAAGAGCGAGTGCTACTGACGCACTGAGCGTGCGGGCGCGGGGCGGGCTGTCACGGCCGATGCCGTTCCCCGTGCCCGTACGCGGGTAGCGCTAGTAGGACACTCAGCACAGAACCACCGATTTGCCAGTCCCGAGGAGCTGTACGACATGAGCGCCGAAACGCGACCACGGCTGATCGAGACCATCGGCCGGAAGCGGATTTCGTTCCGGGAGTGGCGCGGACACCGCCCGTTCTGGGGCGGAATGCTGACTCTGCTGGCCGGCATCCCGATCATGTACATCCCTTACGCGAATCTCACGATCGGTTCCCTGACCGTCCGCATGGCGACCACCGCCGGCGCCGGCTCGCTGATCATCGGCGTACTGCTGGTCGTGCTCGGTCTGACCATGTGGTTCCAGCCTGCCTCGCGTGTCTTCGCGGGTGTCGCGGCGATTCTGCTCTCCCTGGTCTCCCTGGTCGTCTCGAACTTCGGCGCCTTCCTGATCGGCTTCCTCCTGGGGCTGATCGGCGGTGCGCTCGGTGTCTCCTGGGCGCCGGGCAGGGCCACACAGGGCGGGGACGACACCGAGCCGGACCGCACCACGGTCGCCGGACCGGTGGTCGCCACCCACCCGGCGCCTGCCGCGGGTCCCGGGTTGGGCAAGGGACTGGACGATCTGTCAGGAACGAGCCCGACCAACGGAACCAACAGGAGGCACCGTGCCGGGTGACGAGCTGCACGAGGAGAACGCAGCTGCCGGGGCGAGAAACGGGCCGAGACACGCGGCGCCGAGGAAGCCGCTGCTGACGCGGTTCCATGTGCCCGCGGGCAAGGCGATAGCCATCGCCGCCATGCCGTCCGCCGTTCTCATGGGGATGGGGCTCACGCCCCAGATGGCGATAGCCAAGCCCGCGCCCCCCAAGAGCCCCTTCAAGGACGGCCCGTGCGTCACTGCTCCGGACAAGGTGGAGCAGAAGGACGGCGCTTCCAAGGACGGTGCGAAGGACTCCAAGGACGACACCGAGCCGTCCCAGAAGCCCTTGCCCTCCCCGTCGGCCGGCAAGGACGCGGAGCCTGCGCCCGAGCCGTCCGGCTCCTCGAAGACCGACGAGCCCGCGGACTCCCCGAGCCCGTCGCCGTCGGAATCCGAGGACGAGAAGGACGACGGGGGCCTGCTGGGCGGCATCGGTGATGCGCTCGGCGGCCTCCTGGGCGGGGACGACGAGGACGAGGAGGAGGCGGCCGCCTCGCCGAGCCCCTCCGCGTCCGAAACGGCCTCCCCGAGCCCGTCGCCGTCCGCGTCGAAGGACGCCGGCTCCGCGGCCGGCAAGGCCACGAAGCCGGTCACGGACACCGTCGACGGCCTCAAGGACGGGTCGAAGACGGTCAAGGACACCGTCCACGGCGCGGTGGGCGCGGCGGACAACGCCCTGCCCGGCGGCGGCCTCGACGGCAAGGACGCCGACGGCAAGAAGGCGTACCCCTGCGTCGTCGAGAACAAGCAGAAGGGCGAGGACGAGCAGACGCCCGTCACCCTGCCCGACGACCCCTGGCACCTGGAGTCCAGCGCGCTCACCCTGCGCGGTCTGAACTACGAGGGCGTCGTCAACGTCAAGACCCAGAACGGCCACACCAAGCAGGCCCTGAAGTTCACCGCCGACAGCGTCGACATCGGCGATCTGCATCAGACCGTCGACGACCGGGCGTCCGGCAAGAAGTACCACGTACAGGCGTCCCAGGGGTCCACGTCCACGATCCGCGGCGGCAAGGTGACGATGTACACCGAGCGGCTCCAGGGCAACCTCTTCGGGCTGATCCCGATCGTCTTCGACCCCGAGCACCCGCCGCCGCTCAACGTCCCGTTCGCGTACTTCACCAAGGTGAAGATCGAGCAGGCGGGCCAGTTCGGCGGCAACCTCCACGTCCCGGGGCTGCACCAGTTCATGAGCTGAGGAACGCCCCGGGCCACCGGCCCGTCCGGGAGCCGCAAAAGGCGGTGGGCCACCCCCCTCCAGGGGTGGCCCACCGCCTTTTCGTGCGCCGGTGCGTCAGACCTGCTCGCCGCCGAGGTGGTGCACCCGGACCATGTTGGTGGTGCCGGGGACGCCGGGGGGCGAACCGGCGGTGATCAGCATGGTGTCGCCCTTGCTGTAGCGCTGGAGCTTGAGCAGCTCGGCGTCCACCAGGTCGACCATCGCGTCGGTGTTGTCGGCGTGCGGCACGATGAAGGCGTCGACGCCCCAGCTCAGGGTGAGCTGGTTGCGGGTGGACGCCTCGGTGGTGAAGGCCAGGACCGGCTGGGCCGCGCGGTAGCGGGAGAGCCGGCGGGCGGTGTCACCGGACTTGGTGAAGGCCACCAGCGCCTTGCCGTCCAGGAAGTCGGCCATCTCGCAGGCCGCACGGGCCACCGCGCCGCCCTGCGTCCGCGGCTTCTTGCCGGGCACCAGCGGCTGCAGGCCCTTGGAGAGCAGCTCCTCCTCGGCCGCCTCGACGATCTTCGACATCGTCTTGACGGTCTCGATCGGGTACTGGCCCACCGACGACTCCGCGGAGAGCATGACCGCGTCGGCGCCGTCGAGGATGGCGTTGGCGACGTCGGAGGCCTCGGCGCGGGTCGGGCGGGAGTTGGTGATCATCGACTCCATCATCTGGGTCGCGACGATCACCGGCTTGGCGTTGCGGCGGCACAGCTCGATGAGCCGCTTCTGCACCATCGGGACCTTCTCCAGCGGGTACTCCACCGCCAGGTCGCCACGGGCCACCATCACCGCGTCGAAGGCCAGCACGACCTCCTCCATGTTGGCGACCGCCTGCGGCTTCTCGACCTTGGCGATGACCGGGACCCGGCGGCCCACCTCGTCCATGACGCGGTGCACGTCCTGGACGTCCTTGGCGTCCCGCACGAAGGACAGCGCGACCATGTCGCAGCCCATCCGCAGGGCGAACTTCAGGTCCTCGATGTCCTTCCCGGACAGCGCGGGGACGTTCACCGCGGCGCCGGGCAGGTTGATGCCCTTGTGGTCGGAGATGACCCCGCCCTCGATGACGATGGTCCGCACCCGCGGGCCGTCGACCTCGGTGACCTGGAGCGCGACATTGCCGTCGTTGATCAGGACCGGGTCGCCCTTGGACACGTCGCCGGGCAGGCCCTTGTAGGTCGTTCCGCAGATGGTCCGGTCGCCGGGCACGTCCTCGGTGGTGATGACGAACTCGTCGCCGCGCACCAGCTCCACCGGGCCGTCGGCGAAGGTCTCCAGCCGGATCTTGGGGCCCTGGAGGTCGGCCAGCACACCGACGGCGCGGCCGGTCTCCTCGGAGGCCTTGCGGAGGCGGTGGTACCGCTCCTCGTGCTCCGGCTGGGTCCCGTGGCTCATGTTGAAGCGGGCCACGTTCATACCGGCCTCGATCAGCGTCTTCAGCTGCTCGAAGGAGTCGACGGCGGGGCCCAGGGTGCAGACGATTTTGGAACGGCGCATGGGCGGAATCCTATCGGTTTGTTTAGCGGCGGAATATATCGGTCGGTGGAAACACCGAGTCCTACGCGCTGACCAGGGCGTATGTCTGCTGGGCGATCTCCAGTTCCTCGTCGGTCGGGACGACGGCGACCGCGACCCGGGCGTACTCGGGCGAGATCAGCCGGGGCTCGCCGGACCGTACGGCGTTGAGATCGGCGTCCACGGCCAGACCCATCTCCTCCAGGCCGGCGACGGCGGCCGCGCGCACCGGGGCGGCGTTCTCCCCGACGCCGGCGGTGAACGCCACCGCGTCGACCCGGCCGAGGACCGCGGTGTAGGCGCCGATGTACTTCTTCAGCCGGTGGATGTAGATGTCGAAGGCCAGCCCGGCGCGCTCGTCGCCCTCGTCGATCCGGCGCCGGATCTCCCGCATGTCGTTGTCGCCGCACAGGCCGATCAGGCCACTCTTCTTGTTGAGCAGCACATCGACGTCGTCCTCGGACATCCCCGCGACCCGCTTGAGGTGGAAGGTCACCGCCGGGTCGATGTCACCGGAGCGGGTGCCCATGACCAGGCCCTCCAGCGGTGTCAGGCCCATCGAGGTGTCCACACAGCGGCCGCCGGCCACTGCCGAGGCGGAGGCGCCGTTGCCCAGGTGCAGCACGATCACATTGACGTCCTCCGGCGCCTTGCCCAGCAGCTCGGCGGTCTTGCGGGAGACGTAGGCGTGCGAGGTGCCGTGGAAGCCGTAGCGGCGGATGCGGTGGGCGTCGGCGGTCTCCACGTCGATGGCGTAGCGGGCCGCGTGCTCCGGCATCGTGGTGTGGAAGGCGGTGTCGAAGACCGCGACCTGCGGCAGGTCGGGGCGCAGCGCCTGGGCGGTCCGGATGCCGGTGAGGTTGGCCGGGTTGTGCAGCGGGGCGACCGGCACCAGCCGCTCGATCTCCTGGAGCACCGCGTCGTCGATCACGGTCGGCGCGGTGAACTTCAGCCCGCCGTGCACCACCCGGTGCCCGATCGCGGCCAGTTGCGGGGAGTCGAGGCCGAGACCGTCGGCGGACAGCTCCGCGGCGACGGCCTTCAGCGCGGCCTCGTGGTCGGCTATCGGGCCTTCGGTCTCGCGCTTGTCGCCCCCGGTGGCCAGCGGGGTGTGGGACAGGAGCGAGGTGTCCTCGCCGATCCGCTCGACGAGGCCGACGGCGAGACGGCTGCCGTCGGTCATGTCGAGCAGCTGGTACTTCACCGAGGAGGAGCCGGAGTTGAGGACGAGGACGCGGGTGGCGGTGGCAGTCATGTAGCGCTTTCCGTGGGGTGGGGGAGACGGGGGGGAGCGGGGTCAGCCGGTGTGGGCCGCGCCGGGCCGGGCGCCCTGGGCCTGGATGGCGGTGATGGCCACGGTGTTGACGATGTCCTGCACCAGGGCGCCGCGTGAGAGGTCGTTGACCGGCTTGCGCAGACCCTGGAGGACCGGGCCGACGGCGACCGCACCGGCCGAGCGCTGCACGGCCTTGTAGGTGTTGTTGCCGGTGTTCAGGTCCGGGAAGATCAGCACGGTGGCCTTGCCCGCGACGTCGGACTCCGGCAGCTTGGTCTGCGCGACCGCCGCGTCCACCGCGGCGTCGTACTGGATCGGGCCCTCGACCAGCAGGTCGGGCCGCAGCTCGCGGACGATCTCGGTGGCCTTGCGCACCTTGTCGACGTCCGCGCCGGAGCCGGAGGTGCCGGTGGAGTACGACAGCATCGCGATCCGCGGCTCGACGCCGAACTGGGCGGCGGTGGTGGCCGACTGGATGGCGATGTCCGCCAGCTGCTCGGCGTCCGGGTCCGGGTTGACCGCGCAGTCCCCGTAGACCAGCACCCGGTCGGCCAGGCACATGAAGAACACCGAGGACACGATCTGGGCGCCCGGCTTGGTCTTGATGACCTCGAAGGCGGGGCGGATGGTGGCGGCGGTGGAGTGCACCGCACCGGAGACCATGCCGTCGGCCAGGCCCTCCTGGACCATCAGCGTGCCGAAGTAGGAGACGTCCGCGACCACGTCGTAGGCCAGCTCGACGCTGACGCCCTTGTGGGCACGCAGCTCCGCGTACCGCTCGGCGAACCGCTCGCGCAGCTCGGAGGTCTGCGGGTCGATGATCTGGGCGCCGGTCAGGTCGATGGCGAGGTCGGCGGCGCGCTTGAGGATCGGCTCCTCGGCGCCCAGCAGCGTCAGGTCGCAGACGTCGCGGCGCAGCAGCACATCGGCGGCGCGCAGCACCCGCTCCTCGTCCCCCTCGGGGAGGACGACCCGGCGGCGGCCGGCCCGGGAGCGCTCGATCAGCTCGTGCTCGAACATCATCGGCGTGACCCGGCCGGAGCGGGCGACGGAGATCCGGTTGGTCAGCTCCACGGTGTCCACATGCCGCTCGAAGAGGCCGAGCGCGGTCTCCGCCTTGCGCGGGGAGGCGGCGTTCAGCTTGCCCTCGATCGCGAACAGCTCGGCCGCGGTCGGGAAGGAGCCGCCGGGCACGGAGACGACCGGGGTGCCGGGGGCGAGCCGGGCGGCCAGCGCCATGATGTCGGGGCCGGGCCGCTCGTCGAGGGTGAGCAGCACCCCGGCGATCGGCGGGGCGCCGGCGCTGTGCGCCGCGAGCGAGCCGATGACCAGGTCCGCCCGGTCCCCGGGGGTCACCACGAGGCAGCCGGGCGTGAGCGCCTTGAGGAAGGTCGGCAGCATGGCGCCGCCGAAGACGAAGTTCCGGGCGTCCCGGGCGAGCCCGGAGTCGTCGCCGAGCAGCACCTCGGCGCCGAGGGTGTGCACGATCTGGCCGACGGTCGGCGCGGAGAGCGAGCCGTCCTCGGGGAGCGCGTAGCAGGGCACCGGGAGCCGGGCGGAGAGCCGGTCGACGACGGCCTCGCGGTGTCCGGCGGCGACCCGGTTGACGACCATCGCCACGACGTCGCAGCCCAGCGAGTGGAAGGCGCGGTAGGCGTTACGGGCCTCGGCGCGTATCGACTCGGCCTCCTGGCCCTGGCCGCCGACGACGGCGATCAGCGAGGCGCCGAACTCGTTGGCCAGCCGGGCGTTGAGGCTCAGTTCGTCGGGGAGGTTGGTGTCGGCGTAGTCCGAGCCGAGGACCAGGACGTAGTCGTAGTCCCTGGCCACCGCGTGAAAGCGGTCGACGAGCCGGGAGACCAGCTCGTCGGTGCCGCGCTCGGCCTGGAGTGCGGCGGCCTCGTCGTAGCCGATGCCGTACACGGTGTCGGCGGACTGGGTGAGACGGTAACGGGCCCGCAGCAGGTCGAAGAGCCGGTCGGGTCCGTCGTCGTGCATCAGCGGGCGGAACACCCCGACCCGGTCGACATGGCGGGTGAGGAGTTCCATCACTCCCAGCTCGACGACCTGACGGCCGTCGCCTCGGTCGATGCCGGTCACGTACACGCTGCGCGTCACGCGTGCTCTCCGATCCATTCCGTTTGGTCGCAAGGTCAAATTCAGCCGTTATTGTGGGCTTGCCCCTCTTGACAATACCTGCGGCGCTCGATAAGCCGCTCTCCCAGTTTCCCCTGTGGAGCCGGTGCGGGGACAGTAGGGGGGAGGTCTGTGTGCGGGGAGGGCCGGCCGGCGCGTGAAACAATCGGACCGGCTCACACGAACCAACCGCGAGCACAGGAGACACAGCACGATGCGTATCGGAGTCCTCACCGCAGGCGGCGACTGTCCCGGCCTCAACGCTGTGATCCGGTCTGTTGTCCACCGTGCCCTCACGGGGCACGACGACGAGGTCATAGGTTTCGAGGACGGCTTCAAGGGCCTGCTCGAAGGGCGCTTCCGCAAGCTCGACCTCGACGCGGTCAGCGGCATCCTGGCCCGCGGCGGGACCATCCTGGGCTCGTCCCGGCTGGAGCGCAACCGGCTCCGCGAGGCCTGTGAGAAGTCCAGGGACCTCTCCAAGGACTACGGCATCGACGTCCTGATCCCGATCGGCGGCGAGGGCACCCTCACCGCGGCGCGGATGCTGGCGGACGCCGGGATGCCGGTCGTCGGCGTCCCCAAGACCATCGACAACGACATCTCCTCCACCGACCGCACCTTCGGCTTCGACACCGCCGTGGGCGTCGCGACGGAGGCGATCGACCGCCTCAAGACCACCGCGGAGTCGCACCAGCGGGTCATGGTCGTCGAGGTGATGGGACGGCACGCGGGCTGGATCGCGCTGGAGTCCGGCATGGCCGGCGGCGCGCACGGCATCTGTCTGCCCGAGCGCCCCTTCGACGTCGACGACCTGGTCACGATGGTCGAGGAGCGGTTCGCCCGGGGCAAGAAGTTCGCGGTCGTCTGTGTCGCGGAGGGCGCCCACCCCGCCGCCGAGACCATGGACTACGAGAAGGGCGCGATCGACCAGTTCGGCCACGAGAGGTTCTCCGGTATCGGCAACCACCTCGCCATCGAGCTGGAGAGGCGCCTCGGCAAGGAGGCCCGGCCGGTCATTCTCGGCCATGTCCAGCGCGGCGGTACCCCCACCGCCTACGACCGGGTGCTCGCCACCCGCTTCGGCTGGCACGCCGTCGAGGCCGCCCACCGTGGCGACTTCGGCAGGATGACCGCGCTGCGCGGCACCGACATCACGATGGTCCCGCTGGCCGAGGCGGTCACTACGCTCAAGACGGTGCCGGACTGGCGGATGGACGAGGCCGAGTCGGTCTTCTGAGCCCCGGTCCTCCCCCGCAACAACAGCGGCGGGGGGGGGGGGGGGGCGGGCGCCCCGCGGGGCGCCCCCCGGCGGGGGGGGGGGGGGGCCTGGTGGGCTGTTCGCGGGGCAG
>NZ_JBICVV010000016.1:0-157063 GCF_043199295.1 Streptomyces sp. NPDC048612 | reverse complement strand
GGCCGGGGGGGGGGGTGGGCGCGGGCCGGGGGGTCCTCGGCCCCCCGGGCCCCCCCCCCACAACCCGGGGGGGGCGCCCGGGCCCGCGCCCGCGCCCGGCCCCCCCGCCTTTGTGTGGGGGGTGGCGGTCAGGTGGTCACTGGGCGCCGATGGCCTCCAGCATGTTCAGCCGGGCCGCCCGGCGGGCCGGCCACAGCGCGGCCAGCACCCCCACGACCAGCGCGATCAGCACGAACAGTGCGAGCCGGCCCCAGGGCAGCAGCAGCTCGTAGGTCGGCATGCCCTGGCTGACCAGGTTGCCCACGGCCCAGGAGCAGAAGACACCCACCGCGATGCCCAGGCCCGCGCCGAACAGCGCGATGACCACCGACTCCAGCCGGACCATCTGCTTGATGCCGCTGCGGGCCAGGCCGATCGCCCGCAGCATCCCGATCTCACGGGTCCGCTCGAAGACCGACATGGCGAGGGTGTTGACCACACCCACCACCGCGATGATGACGGCCATGCCCAGCAGCCCGTAAGAGACGTTGAGCACCATCTCGATGCTCCGGGCGTTCTCCGTGCGCAGGTCGGCGTGGTCCTGGACCAGCAGCAGCGGGCTGTCGCCGAGGGCGTGCCGGATCTGCTTCTCCAGCCCCTCCGACGGACCGTCCTTGCCGTTCACCAGCAGGGTCTCGACGTTCCGCTCGTACTGGTGCGGCGCCACCGTCGAGGCGGCTCCGATCGAGTCGCCGAGCAGCTCGTTGTCCGCGAAGATTCCGACGATCTTGAGCTTCGCCTTCTTCTCGTCGAAGAAGGTGCCGTCCAGGGTGTCGCCGGTCTTCCAGCCCTTCATCTTGGCCATCTCCTCGGAGACCGCGATGTCGTTGCCTCCGGCGCCCTTCAACGAACCGCTGATGAGGTCCAGTTGGACGACCTTGCCGATCGTGCTGAGGTCGGTGCCCTTCAGGCTCATGGAGGATTCAGGGGTGTCGAAGCTCGTACCGCTCAGCGGAGCCGCCGCCTCGACGCCGGGGAGATCCGCCACCTTCTGCGACCGCTCGGGGTCCAGACCGGTGTACGTCGTGGTCCCGATCTTGTAGTCGGCCTTCAGCCCCTGGGCCGTCATCTTGTCCATGGCCTGCCCGGCCGAGTTCCCGACGACCGTCATACCGGTGATCAGGGTGAGGCCGATCATCAGCGCCGAGGCGGTCGCCGCCGTACGGCGGGGGTTGCGCAGCGTGTTCTCCTTGGCCAGCTTGCCGCTGATGCCGAAGAGCCGGGTGGTGACGACGCCCGCCAGCGAGACCAGCGGCCGGGACAGCAACGGCGCGAGGATGATGACGCCGGTCAGCATCAGGACTCCGCCCACCATCGCGATCGGCAGGTCGTCGGACTCCTCCAGCGTGGAGACGTAGAACATGGTCGCGACACCGAGGCCGGTGATCACCGTGCCGAGGGAGTTGCGGAGCACCAGGCTGCGCAGGGCCGGCGGCGCCTCGACGGTGTTGAGCGCCTCCACCGGGGCGATCTTCGCCGCCTTGCGGGAGGGCAGCCAGGCGGCCAGTACGGTCACCACGACGCCCACACCGAGCGCGGAGAGCACCGCGGCCGGACTGATGACGACCGGTCCGTCCGGGAAACCCGCGCCGTTCGCCGCGAGCACCGCCCGCAGACCCACGGCGAGGCCGATGCCCAGCGCGAATCCGACGCCCGACGAGATCAGGCCCAGCAGGGCCGCCTCCGCGAGCACCGCGCGCACGACCTGACGGCGGGAGGCGCCGATCGCGCGCATCAGGGCGATCTCCCGGCTGCGCTGGGAGATCAGCATGGTGAAGGTGTTGGCGATGATGAAGACGCCGACGAACAGCGCGATCCCGGCGAAGGACAGCAGCGTCTGGGTCAGGGAATTGGTCGCCAGGGCGACCGACTTGGACTGCTCGGCGGCGAGCTCGGTGCCGCTGGTCGCCGTGGCGCCTTCCTTGGGCAGCGCCTCGCTGACCTTGGCGGTCAGCGCCTGCTGATCGGTGCCGGGCGCGGCACCGATCAGCAGCTCGTCGAACTGGCCGGGGTGCAGGAACAGCTTCTGCGCGGTGTCGGTGTCGAAGAGCGTCAGACTGCCGCCCGCGGTCACCTGCGGGTCGTCGGTGGTGACGATGCCGACCAGCTTCTTCGTCAGCACCGGCCCGTCGGTGGCGAACCGCACGGAGTCACCGATGGTGTGGCCGGACGCCTTCGCGGTCGCCTCGTCCAGCGCGATCTCGTCGGCGGCGGCCGGCCCGCGGCCCTTCAGCAGCGGGTAGCGGGGGTCGTGACCGTCCTTGCCCGGCTGGAAGTTGCCGGCGAGGTTCTGCCAGCCGTTGCCGAGCGGCACATTGTCCGGACCGGCGACGGTGGCCTGGCCGATGACATTGGTGCGTACGGACTGTACGCCGGGCAGTGCGCGGATCTTGTCCGCCAGCTTCTGGTCGACAAGGGTGCTGCGCTTGCCGTCCTTGCCGGTGCGCGAGGTGGCGTCGGGGCCCTCGCTGGCCTTGACGGAGACGGCCACCCCGTCGAGGTTCCTCATGGACGCCTTCTGGACGGCCGAGCCGGTGGTGTCACTGAAGATGAGGGTGCCGGTGACGAAGGCGACACCGAGCAGGACCGCGAGTGCGGTCATCATCAATCGGGCTTTGTGCGCAAGCACGTTGCGCAGGGCGGTTCGCAGCATGGTGGTGGTGTCAGTCCTGGTCCGGTGGCTCGGGATGAAGGGCGGCGCGTGGGGGAGCGCGGTGGTGCGAGGGGCCGGGCGTCAGCTCGTACGTCCCTTGGCTTCGAAGAGCCGCATCCGGTCCAGGACGGTGTCCGCGGTCGGCTCGTGCAGCTCCTCGACGATGTGACCGTCGGCCAGGAAGACCACCCGGTCCGCATAGCCCGCGGCGACCGGGTCATGGGTGACCATCACCACCGTCTGCTGCATGGCCCGCACCGACTCCCGCAGAAAGCCCAGCACTTCGGCGCCGGAGCGGGAGTCGAGGTTGCCGGTCGGCTCGTCCGCGAAGATGATCTCCGGCTGGGCGGCCAGCGCACGGGCCACCGCGACCCGCTGCTGCTGACCGCCGGAGAGCTGCGCCGGCCGGTGCGACAGGCGCCCGGACAGGCCGACCGTCTCGATGACCCGGCTGACCCACTCCCGGTCCGGCTTGCGGCCCGCGATGTCCATCGGCAGCGTGATGTTTTCCAGCGCGGTCAGCGTCGGCAGCAGATTGAACGCCTGGAAGATGAAGCCGATCTTGTCCCGGCGCAGCCGCGTCAGCTGCTTGTCGTTCAGCGACCCCAGCTCCACGTCGCCGATCCGGGCCGAGCCGGACGAGATGGTGTCCAGACCGGCCATGCAGTGCATCAGCGTCGACTTGCCGGAGCCGGAGGGGCCCATGATGGCGGTGAACCGGGCCTTGCCGAACTCGACCGAGACGGAGTCCAGTGCGACCACCCGGGTCTCCCCCTGGCCATAGACCTTGTTCAGATCCGTGGCGCGGGCAGCGACCGCGGCGGAGGCACGGGTGGGGGCGGGGGAACCGGGGACGCCCTGAAAGGCAGCCGCGTGGGACACGGGGACTCCTGGAGAAGGAACGGAAGATTTGCGACGTTCCTATTCTTGAATGCGCAGGTCAGCGCGGTCCTCACCCGGAGGGACCGAAAGCCGGACCGGCCGGAAGTGCGATCCCCCCTCCCGGCGTCATCCTCTGGACGGACGGCCCTCCGTCCGGAGGCCGACGGGAAAGATCAGGGTCGCCGACCGCTTTCGGTGTCCGGCTCGCCCGCCCGCGCCCAGAATTCCGCCACGATACCGGCGAGGAAGGCGCGCCCCGCCTTCCCGGATTCCTCTGCGCCGCCCCCGCCGCCCCACTGGAGCGTGCCGGCCATGAGCGTCTGATATGTGCTGTGCAGATCCCGCAGCACGTCCTGGAGCCGCTGCCGGGGCAGCGGTACCAGCTTGCCGACCGGCCGGACGCAGGCCTGCCAGCGGGTGGTGGCGGCGCTGGTCAGCAGCCCGGCCAGGGCCTCGTCCCGCCCGGTGAAACGGAGCAGCGCGGGCAGCGGCAGCCGCAGCACCTCGGCGAGCGCCGCGGCCTGCCGGTCGGTGCCGCGCCAGGTCCCGCCGGCCTCCAGACGCTCATAGGCACGCGGCTCCATACCGGTCCGCAGCGCGAGGTCCGCCGGGGCGAGGCCGAGCGCCAGCCGGTATTCGCGCAGGGTGCCCGGTGTGCCGATCAGTTCGCCCGGCGCGCACCACAGGGCACCGGCCAGCGCGGTCAGTTCGGCTTCCGTGGGACGGCTCTCACCCCGCTCCCAGGACGCCACGGTCCCGGGCGCGACGCGCATGCCGAAGGCGGCCCCTATCCCGTACGCGACATGGGCAGGCGTCATGCCGAGGGCCTCACGGAGCCGGCGGGCGGCCTCGGCGTCGAAAGGGGGGCGGTGCGGCTCCCCGGCATGCGTGTTCACCGGCACACGGTAGGTGACGGGGTGGAGCCGTACCTATGGTGCGGATGCCCAAGAAGGGAAGTCGTAGGAAGCTCCTAGCCGGCCGGTTTTCCGCCCGGCGGGTCAGTGGCCCGACCAGCGGTAGCGCAGTTCGGGGCGGCCGACCTGGCCGTACTGGGGGGCGCGGGCGGCCCGGCCGCTCTCCACGAGGTGTTCGAGATAGCGGCGGGCGGTGATCCGTGAGATGCCCACGTCGGCGGCCGCCTCGGTCGCCGTCAGCCCGCTGCCGGCGGACCGCAGCACCGTGGTCACCGCGTCCAGGGTGGCCGCGGTCAGCCCCTTGGGCAGCGCGGCAGGGCGCGGCGCGCGCAGGGCGGCGATCGCCCGGTCCACCTCGTCCTGCCCGCTGGCCTCGCCGGTGGCGGCCCGGAACTCCGCGTAGCGGGTGAGCCGGTCGCGCAGGGTGGCGAAGGTGAACGGCTTGAGGACGTACTGCACCACGCCGAGCGAGACGCCCTCGCGCACCATCGTCAGATCCCGCGCCGAGGTGACCGCGATGATGTCGGCGGTGTGCCCGGCCGCGCGAAGCGTCCGCACCAGCTGCAGCCCGTGGCCGTCGGGCAGGTAGAGGTCGAGCAGCAGCAGGTCGACGGCGTGCTGTTCGAGGTGGCGGCGGGCGTCGGCGCCGGAGTGCACGGTGCCGGAGACGGTGAAGCCGGGCACCCGCCCGACATACAGGGCATGGGCGTCCGCCGCGACCGGATCGTCCTCGACGACGAGGACCCGGATGTCGGAGGGGGTCACCGGTTCCATCCTCTCCCGGCCGGACGGCCCGCGCAGGGCGCCGGCCCGCTCATCCGGCGGCCCCGGCCCGCAGCGGCAGCCGTACGGTGAACCGCGCGCCGCCCTCCGGCGCCCGGTCCAGCGTGACGGTGCCGCCGTTGCGCCGTACCGCCTGCTGGACCAGGGCCAGCCCCAGACCGCGGCCCCGGGCGGGGGCGGCGGTGCCCGGCTTGGTGCTCCAGCCCCGGCGGAAGATCTCCCCGGCGGCGTCCGCGGCCACCCCCGGGCCGGTGTCCGCCACCCGCAGCAGCAGCTCGTCCCCGGCCGCCCGTGCGGTGACCCGCACCCGCGGCGGCTCGGTGGCGCCGTGCTCCGGGGTGGGCGCGGCGGCGTCGATGGCGTTGTCGAGCAGGTTGCCCAGCACGGTGACCAGGTCGCGGGCCGGCAGTCCGGGCGGCAGCAGCCCGTCGTCGATCCGGCTGTCGGGCGTCAACCGCAGGTCGACACCGCGCTCGTTCGCCTGCGCCGCCTTGCCGAGCAGCAGCGCGGCCAGCACCGGTTCGGCGACCGCGCCGACGACCTGGTCGGTCAGCACCTGCGCCAGTTCCAGCTCCGCGGTGGCGAACTCCACGGCCTCCTCGGCACGCCCCAGTTCGATCAGCGAGACCACGGTGTGCAGCCGGTTGGCGGCCTCATGGGCCTGTGAGCGCAGTGCCTCGGTGAAGCCGCGCACGGAGTCCAACTCCCCGGAGAGCGCCTGGAGTTCGGTGTGGTCGCGCAGGGTGACGACGCTGCCGCGCCGCTCACCGCCGGAGACCGGCGCGGAGTTGACGACCAGCACCCGCTCGCCGGTCAGCTGGAGTTCGTCGACCCGCGGACCGGTCGCCAGCAGCGCCTCGGTCAGCGCCTCCGGCAGCCCCAGCTCGGTGACCTGCCGGCCCACCGCGTCGCCGGACAGCCCGAGCAGCTCCCGCCCGCCGTCGTTGATCAGGGCGACCCGGCGCTGCCCGTCGAGCATCAGCAGCCCCTCGCGCACGGCGTGCAGCGCGGCCTGGTGGTAGTCGTGCATCCGGCTCAGCTCCCGGGCGTTCATCCCGTGGGTGTGCCGCCGCAGCCGGGCGTTGATCACGTACGTCCCCAGGCCGCCCAGCGCCAGCGCCGCCGCGGCCACGCCCCCCAGCGCGAGCACCTGGGCGCGCAGCTGCGCACTGATCGTCTTGATGGTGATCCCGGAGCTGACCAGCGCCGTGATCCGGCCGCCGTGCGCGGGGTCGCGCACCGGCGCGACGACCCGTACGGACGGCCCGAGCACCCCGAGGTGGGTCTCGGGGAAGATCTCGCCGCGCAGCGCCGGGCCGATGTGCCCGAAGTACTTCTTGCCGATCGCGGACGGCTCGGGGTGTGTCCAGCGGATGCCCTTCGGCGACATGACCACCACGAAGTCGACCCCGGCGTCGCGCCGCAGCCGTTCGCTGTACGGCTGGAGCGCGGCCGTCGGGTTCTTGGTGCGCGCCGCCGCCACGACCGCCGGGGAGTCGGCGACGGCGGTGGCCGCCGCGGTCGCCTGCCGCCGCGCGGTCTCCTCCGCCTGCCGTCCGGCGCTCACATACGCGAAGACGGCGCAGCCCAGCACGACCACCGCCACCAGCACCACCTGCATGGCGAAGAGCTGCCCGGCGAGGCTGCGGGGGCCGCGCAGCCGGCCGGGACGGCGCGGCCCGCGGGGTCGGGGGAGTCGCATGCAGAACAGTCTGCACGGTGACCACCGAACCGTCTGCACGGTCACTTTTACGTGAACGAAATGTACGTAAGGGTGACGGGCGCCACAGTGGCGTGCATAGTCGCCGGGACTTGTTGTGTGGCAGAGCCGCAGATCAGCGCACAGCCGTAGACCGAGGAGACAGCCGTGGCTGCACAGACCCCACCCGGGGGCACCACCGAGGAGACCGCGCCGGTGAAGCGGGACCGGACCCACTTCCTCTACATCGCCGTGATCGGCGCGGTGCTGCTCGGCATCGTCGTGGGCTTCGCCGCCCCCGGTGTCGCCGTCCAGCTCAAGCCGCTCGGCACCGGGTTCGTGAACCTGATCAAGATGATGATCTCGCCGGTCATCTTCTGCACCATCGTGCTGGGCGTCGGCTCGGTGCGGAAGGCCGCCAAGGTCGGCGCCGTCGGCGGCCTGGCCCTCGGCTACTTCATGGTGATGTCCACGATCGCGCTGGCCATCGGCCTGGTCGTCGGCAACCTGCTGGACCCCGGTTCCGGCCTCCACCTGACGGAGACCGTCAAGCACGCCGGGCACGCCCAGACCGAGGGCGGCGGGGAGTCGCTGCCCGAATTCCTGCTGGGCATGATCCCCACCACGCTGGTGTCCGCGTTCACCCAGGGCGAGGTGCTCCAGACGCTGCTGGTGGCGCTGCTGGTCGGCTTCGGCCTGCAGGCGCTGGGCACGGCGGGCGAGCCGGTGCTGCGCGGGGTCGGGCACCTCCAGAAGCTGGTCTTCCGGGTGCTGGCCATGATCATGTGGGCGGCGCCGGTGGGTGCCTTCGGCGCCATCGCGGCGGTGGTCGGCGAGACCGGCCTGGACGCGCTGAAGTCGCTGGCCGTCATCATGGTCGGCTTCTACGTCACCTGCCTGCTGTTCGTGATCGTGGTGCTCGGCACGCTGCTCCGGCTGGTCGCCGGCGTCAACATCTTCCTGCTGCTGAAGTACCTCGGCCGGGAGTTCCTGCTGATCCTGTCCACCTCCTCCTCGGAGTCGGCGCTGCCCCGGCTGATCGCGAAGATGGAGCACCTGGGCGTCAGCAAGCCGGTGGTCGGCATCACCGTCCCCACCGGCTACAGCTTCAACCTCGACGGCACCGCCATCTACCTGACGATGTCCTCGCTGTTCGTGGCCGAGGCGATGGGCAAGCCGCTGCCGCTCGGTCAGCAGATCTCCCTGCTGGTCTTCATGATCATCGCGTCCAAGGGGGCGGCCGGGGTCACCGGCGCGGGCCTGGCGACGCTGGCCGGCGGCCTTCAGTCGCACCGCCCCGAACTGGTCGACGGCGTCGGCCTGATCGTCGGCATCGACCGCTTCATGAGCGAGGCGCGGGCGCTGACCAACTTCGCGGGCAACGCGGTGGCCACCGTGCTGATCGGCACCTGGACCAAGGAGATCGACAAGGGCCGGGTGGGCGAAGTGCTCGCCGGAAAGGCCCCGTTCGACGAGAAGACCCTGGCCGCCGACGTGCCCGTCGCTCCGGTCCCGGCTGAGGTCGTCGCGCCGCGGGACGGCGGGACGGAGAAGACGTCCGCCACGGTCTGACGCCGGGCCGCAGGAGGGGAGAAGGGGCGGGTGCCGGACGCGGCACCCGCCCCTTCGGCACGACCGGGCGCCGGGCACCGCGCGACCGGCACCGCACCTCTCCTCAATGCCCCTCTGGCCTGCGGTTTTCCTGGCCCGGGCCGATTGTCAGTGCCCCCTGACACCATGGTGAAGACACGGAGAACGCGGCCGGTCGCGACCGGTTGCGCGGGGGTGCGGACAAGGAGGAACGGGTCATAAGGACAGGGGGGACGGATCTGTTCGGTGGGGGTGCCGCAGTCGCGGCTGACGGGTCCGACAACCATCAGCCGTGAGGTGGTCAGGACGGTCGCAGCCAGAGGGTGGTCAGCGGGGGGAGGACGAGGGAGACGGACGCCGGGCGGCCGTTCCAGGGGGCCGGTTCGGCCTTGAGCGGCTCGGGGTTGCCGACGCCGCTGCCGCCGTAGCGCGGGTCGTCGGTGTTGAGGACCTCACGCCAGGCGGGGAAGCGGTCGGGGACGCCGAGCCGGTAGGCGTGACGGACGACGGGGGAGAAGTTGGTGACCGAGATCAGCGGGGATGCGTCGGCGGCGAAGCGGAGGAAGGGGAAGACGTTGTCCTCGCTCGCGTCCCCGTCGATCCAGGAGAAGCCGGCCGGGTCGGTGTCGCGTTCCCACAGCGCGGGCGTGGCCGCGTAATGACGGTTCAGCTCGCGCACGAGATCGCGTACGCCCCGGTGGTCCGGCTCCGCCTCGTACGACGGGTCGAGCAGCCACCAGTCCGGGCCGTGGCTCTCCGCCCACTCCGCGCCCTGGGCGAACTCCTGCCCCATGAAGAGGAGTTGCTTGCCGGGGTGGGCCCACATGAAGCCGAGGTAGGCCCGGTGGCCGGCGCGCTGCTGCCACCAGTCACCGGGCATCTTCGACACCAGGGCGCGCTTGCCGTGCACCACCTCGTCATGGGAGATCGGCAGCACGTAGTTCTCGGAGTAGGCGTAGATCATCGAGAAGGTCATCTCGCCGTGGTGGTACTTCCGGTGCACCGGCTCCTTGGCGACATAGCCGAGGGAGTCGTGCATCCAGCCCATGTTCCACTTCAGGCCGAAGCCCAGTCCGCCGAAGCCGCCGGGGCCGACGTGATGGGTGGCGCGGGTGACACCGTCCCAGGCCGTGGACTCCTCGGCGACGGTGACGACGCCGGGGCAGCGGCGGTAGACCGTCGCGTTCATCTCCTGGAGGAAGGCGACCGCGTCGAGGTTCTCCCGCCCGCCGTGGACGTTCGGCGTCCAGTCGCCGTCCGCACGCGAGTAGTCCAGGTAGAGCATCGAGGCGACGGCGTCCACCCGGAGGCCGTCGATATGGAACTCCTCGCACCAGTAGACGGCGTTGGCGACCAGGAAGTTACGGACCTCGGTGCGGCCGTAGTCGAACTCCAGGGTGCCCCAGTCCGGGTGCGCGGCCCGTGCCGGGTCCTGCGGCTCGTAGAGCGGGCGGCCGTCGAACTCCGCCAGCGCCCAGTCGTCGCGCGGGAAATGCGCCGGCACCCAGTCCATCAGCACCCCGATGCCCGCCTGGTGCAGCGCGTCGATCAGGAACCGGAAGTCGTCCGGGCCGCCCATCCTGGCGGTGGGCGCGTAGAAGCCGGTGACCTGATAGCCCCAGGAACCGCCGAAGGGGTGCTCGGCGACCGGCATGAACTCGACGTGGGTGAAGCCCAGGTCCTTGACGTACGCGGGGAGCTGCACGGCCAGCTTGCGGTAGGTCAGACCGGGCCGCCAGGAGGGCAGATGCACCTCGTAGACCGAGAACGGGGCCTCGTGCACGGGG
Source organism: Streptomyces sp. NPDC048612 (assembly GCF_043199295.1). Taxonomy (NCBI): domain Bacteria; kingdom Bacillati; phylum Actinomycetota; class Actinomycetes; order Kitasatosporales; family Streptomycetaceae; genus Streptomyces; species Streptomyces sp. NPDC048612. Next base: position 146,716 of record NZ_JBICVV010000016.1, on the reverse strand, counting down.
CGCGCGCCGCGCCGGGCCATCCACGCGGCGTCGTTCCAGTGGTGGTGCGAGGCCTCCACGACCGAGGCGGTGGCGGGCGGGCACTCGGTCCGCCGGGCCATCGGGTCCGCCCGCACGGTCCGGGAGCCGTCCGGCCGGGTGATCTCGAACTTGTACAGCTCGCCCTCGCCGAGGCCCGGGACGAAGAGCTCCCAGACGCCGGACGAACCCAGCGAGCGCATCGGGGCGCCGGTGCCGTCCCAGTAGTTGAAGTCGCCGACGACCCGGACCCCCTGGGCGTTGGGCGCCCAGACCGTGAAGCGGGTGCCGGTCACCCCCTGGTGCTCCATGATCCGCGCGCCGAGCGCCCGCCACAGCTGCTCGTGCCGGCCCTCGCCGAACAGATGCAGATCCAGCTCGCCGAGCGCGGGCAGGAAGCGATAGGGGTCCTGCACGGTCACGGTGTGCTCGCCGTAGTCCACCAGCAGCTCGTAGTCCGGCACGGTGCGCAGCGGCAGCACCCCGGCGAACAGCCCGTCGCCCTCGAAGGGCAGATCGGCGCGCAGCCCCTTCGCCAGGACGGTGACGCCCCGCGCGTACGGCCGCAGGACCCGGATGAGCAGCCCGCCGCGCACGGGGTGGGCGCCGAGCAGTCCGTGCGGATCGTGATGGGCACCGCCCAGCAGCCGGCCGCGGTCCTCGTCGGACAGCGGCGTGGCGGGCCGGACCCCGTGACTGCCGTTCGTGCGGGCCGGGCCCGCGGACCCGTCGTTCCGGCCGGGCGCCGCGGCCGCCTCCCGGAGACCGTGCGGCCGGCCGGTGAAGGTGGGGCCGGCGGTGCCCGGCCGGACCGGCGGCGCCGTACCGGAGGCGGGCGGCCGTGGCGCGGCCGGCCGGGACGGCGGCGAGCCGGCGGGGGAGGGCGATGTCATACCGGTAGAGCCGGTGGCAGGTGACGGGGCGTCGGAGGCGGACGGCGAAGCCGTTCCGGACGGAGGGGTGGCGGACGATGGGCGGGCGGTCACGGGAGGGGCCTCCTCGGTGCGCGGCAGCGGACGGGTCTCAGCGGTGGACGGGCGGCGGGTGCGGCGGTTCGGCTGCGGCCCCTCACCCCCGGCCGTCGGGCTCGCCGGACCGGGACGGGCCGGTCCCGTCCACCCCGACGGCCCGCTCCCCGCCCGCCGCCAGGCGCCGGACGGCGGCCATCGGGACGGCCAGCCAGTCGGGCCGGTGCCGGGCCTCGTAGAGCACCTCGTAGACGGCCTTGTCGGTCTCGTAGGCGCGCATCAGTTCGGGCGCGGAGCGGGGATCGAGCCCGCCGGCCTCCGCGTAGCCCAGGCAGTAGGCGTCGCGGGTGCGCCGTGCCCACTCCAGCGACCAGGGGTCGCCGCCCGCGGGTCCGCTGCGCGCGGCGTAGTCGAAGGAGCGCAGCATCGCCGCGACATCGCGGACCGCGGGCTGCAGCCGGCGCCGCTCGGCCAGCGGCCGGGCCGGTTCGCCCTCGAAGTCGATCAGCGACCAGCGGCCCTCGTCGGCGGAGCGCAGCGTCTGGCCCAGGTGCAGATCGCCGTGGATGCGCTGGGCGGCCCAGCTGCGGCCGTCCTGGCCGGTCGCGGCCAGCGCGTCGAAGGCGGTACGCAGCCGGGCCCGGTAGGGCTGGAGCACCGGCACGGCGCGGGCGGTGGCCGTCAGCCGCTCGTGCATCCGGGCGGCGATCGCCGCCAGCTGCGGGCGGCGCAGCTCGGTGGTCGGCAGCGTCTGGGCGAGCGCGGTGTGCACCTCGGCGGTGGCATGGCCCAGCGCCCGCGCCGAGCCGGTGAAGTCGGCGCGTACGGCCAGCGCGTTCAGCGCCAGCTGCCAGCCGTCCGCCGAGCCCGGCAGGAAGGGCTGCAGCACACCCAGCGTGGTCGGCTCACCGCCCCCCTCGGGGGCCGCCGACTCGAACCACGCCGCGGGCGCCGGCACCCGCGCGCACTTGGCGTCCGCGAGCGCCCGCGGCAGCTCCAGGTCCGGGTTGATGCCCGGCTCGGTCCGCCGGAAGACCTTCAGGATGAAGGAATCGCCGTAGACGATCGAGGAGTTGGACTGCTCGACGGCGATCGGCCGGCCCGCCAGCCCGGAGGGGATGTCGGCATCGGGCTCCCGGCAGAAACGCAGCGCGCCCATCCGGCCCGGCACCCGCAGCCGCTCCAGCAGCAGCCCGCAGAGCCGGCTGTCGAGGAGCGCGTCATAGACGGCGCGGCCGCGCAGCGGCCCGCCGCCGGGGCATCCGATCATCGCGGGCGCCAGCTGGGGCGGTGGTGCGGGGTGCACCCCCAGCAGCAGCTGGTAGCAGTCGCCGCCGGCCGGGGTACGGCTCGGTGGTGCGCTCTGGTGGGCGCGGACGAGCAGGTGCAGCAGGCCCGGTGCGGTGCCGTCGGGGGTGCACGGCAGCAGCTCGGTCGCCGAGAGCAGCGTGAAGCCGGTGACCAGCCGCCCCTTGCCGGCGAACCAGCGCTGGCGTGGCACCCAGTCGGCGAGCAGGGGAACCAGCGAGGGCAGCAGATCGGGGGCGGAGACGAGCGGGCGGCGGTCAGGGGTGTTGCGGGTGGCACGGGTCGAGGCGGTGTCCGACATGGCGTCGCGTCCTTTCCCCGGGCACACGACAGATAGGGCAAAGTGTCCCGGAATGCGGCCTTGACTGTGCGGCGGCGCGGTGGGGGTACCCCCAGACGGAGTCCGGGGCCCGGTGCGCGAGATCGTCCGTACGGCAGCGGTCTGCCGGCGTGTGCTGCTCCGCCGCCCGGCGGTCCCCCACCCGAGCCGGAGGGCCTACGAGGGCTCGCCCGGCCCGTGCGTACTAAGGAGGCTGCCCGAGCGAAAGGTCAGAAAACGCCCGTACGCGCCATGGTGCCGCGTACGGGCGTCCGTTCCGTCCGGCGCCCGTGCCCGGTCGGGGCACCGGCTACCCCGCGTTCCTGCGCAGCCGGAACCAGTAGAAACCGTGGCCCGCGAGGGTCAGCAGATACGGCAGCTCCCCGATGGCCGGGAAGCGGACCCCGCCGATGAGTTCCACCGGATGGCGGCCGCTGAACGACCGCAGGTCCAGCTCGGTGGGCTGGGCGAAGCGCGAGAAGTTGTGCACGCACAGCACCAGGTCGTCGTCCGCGCCGTCGGTGCCCGGAGCCTCCCGCAGGAAGGCCAGCACCGCCGGGTTGGTGGAGGACAGCTCGGTGTAGCTGCCGAGCCCGAACGCCGGATTCTGCTTCCGGATCTCGATCATCCGCCGGGTCCAGTGCAGCAGCGACGAGGGCGAACTCATCGCGGCCTCGACATTGGTGACCTGATAGCCGTAGACGGGGTCCATGATGGTCGGCAGGGACAGCCGCCCCGGGTCGCAGGAGGAGAAACCGGCGTTGCGGTCCGGGGTCCACTGCATCGGCGTGCGCACCGCGTCCCGGTCACCGAGCCAGATGTTGTCGCCCATGCCGATCTCGTCGCCGTAATAGAGGATCGGCGAACCCGGCAGGGACAGCAGCAGGGCCGTGAAGAGCTCGATCTGGTTGCGGTCGTTGTCGAGCAGCGGGGCCAGCCGCCGGCGAATGCCGATATTGGCGCGCATGCGCGGGTCCTTGGCGTACTCCGCGTACATGTAGTCGCGCTCTTCGTCCGTGACCATTTCGAGGGTCAGCTCGTCGTGGTTGCGCAGGAAGATGCCCCACTGGCAGCCGGACGGAATGGCGGGGGTCTTGGCGAGGATTTCCGATACCGGATAGCGCGATTCCCGCCGTACCGCCATGAAGATGCGCGGCATGACCGGGAAGTGGAAGGCCATATGGCATTCGTCGCCGCCGACGCGGTAATCGCCGAAGTAGTCGACGACGTCCTCCGGCCACTGATTGGCCTCGGCCAGCAGCACGGTGTCCGGATAATGCGCGTCGATCTCCGCACGGACCCGCTTGAGGAAGGCGTGCGAGGCCGGCAGGTTCTCGCAGTTGGTGCCCTCCTCGGCGTAGAGGTAGGGCACCGCGTCCAGCCGGAATCCGTCGATCCCCAGGTCGAGCCAGAAACGCAGGGCGGAGATCATCTCCTCCTGGACCGTCGGGTTCTCGTAGTTGAGATCCGGCTGGTGGGAGAAGAAACGGTGCCAGTAGTACTGCTTGCGGACCGGGTCGAAGGTCCAGTTGGAGGCCTCGGTGTCGACGAAGATGATGCGGGCGTCGGCGTACTGCTTGTCGTCGTCGGCCCAGACGTAGTAGTCGCCGTACGGCCCGTCGGGATCGGTGCGCGACTCCTGGAACCACGGGTGCTGGTCGCTGGTGTGGTTCATCACCATGTCGATGATGACCCGCATACCGCGATGGTGCGCGGCGTCCACGAATTCCACGAAATCGGCGAGGTCGCCGAATTCGGGAAGCACCGCGGTGTAGTCGGCGACATCGTAACCGCCGTCCCGCAGCGGGGATTTGAAGAACGGCGGCAGCCAGAGACAGTCGACCCCCAGCCATTGCAGGTAGTCGAGCTTGGCCGTGATGCCCTTGAGGTCGCCGATTCCGTCGCCGTTGCTGTCCTGGAAGGAACGCACCAGGACTTCGTAGAAGACGGCCCGTTTGAACCAGTCGGGATCGCGGTCCTTCGCCGGGGTGTCCTCGAACGTGTCGGGGACAGGCTCATTGACGATCAATTGGGTGACCCTCCGATCGGTGAGGACGGTCGCAGCGACAGCACATGGGCGGGCGCGAGTGAGCGGCCCGGCTCCAGGCGCACATAGTTGTCCCTGCCCCAGTGGTAGGTGTCGCCGGTGAGCTCGTCGCGCACCGGAATGGACTGGTGCCGGCCGAGGCCGAGTTCCGGCATGTCCAACGACACCGTCGCCTCGTGGGTGTGGTGCGGGTCGAGGTTGACCACGGTGAGCACCGTGTCGGCCCGGTCGCCGTGCCCCTCGCGCTTGGAGTAGGCGAGGACGGCCTCGTTGTCGACGTGGTGGAAGCGCAGATTGCGCAGCTGCTGCAGGGCGGGGTGCCGGCGGCGGATGCGGTTGAGTGCGGTGATCAGGGGGGCGATGGTGTGCCCCGCCCGGGCCGCCGCGTCCCAGTCGCGCGGCCTGAGTTGGTACTTCTCCGAGTCGAGGTACTCCTCGCTGCCGCGGCGCAGCGGCGTCGACTCGCAGAGTTCGTATCCCGCGTAGACGCCCCAGGTGGGGGAGAGGGTGGCGGCCAGCACGGCGCGCACCTCGAAGGCGGGGCGGCCGCCCTCCTGGAGGTAGGCGTGCAGGATGTCCGGGGTGTTCACGAAGAAGTTGGGCCGCAGGTAGGAGGCGCCCTCACCGGTCAGTTCGGTGAGGTAGTCGGTCAGCTCCTGCTTGGTGTTGCGCCAGGTGAAGTAGGTGTACGACTGGTGGAAACCGACCTGGGCGAGGGTGTGCAGCATGGCCGGGCGGGTGAACGCCTCGGCGAGGAAGAGCACGTCCGGATCGGTGTGGTTGATGTCGCCGATCACCTTCTCCCAGAAGGCCACCGGCTTGGTGTGGGGATTGTCCACCCGGAAGATCCGTACGCCCCTGGCCATCCAGAAGCGCAGCAGGCGTTCGGTCTCGCGGACCAGCCCGCGGAAGTCGGTGTCGAAGGCGAGGGGGTAGATGTCCTGGTACTTCTTCGGCGGGTTCTCGGCGTAGGCGATCGAGCCGTCCGCGCGGCGGTGGAACCACTGGGGGTGCAGGGTGACCCAGGGGTGGTCCGGGGAGCACTGCAGCGCGAAGTCCAGGGCCACCTCCATCCGCAGGTCACGGGCGGTGCGGACGAAGTGCTCGAAGTCGTCGAAGGTGCCCAGGTCCGGGTGGAGGGCGTCATGGCCGCCGGCCGGTGACCCGATGGCCCAGGGGGAGCCGACGTCGTCCGGGCCGGCCGACAGCGCGTTGTTGGGGCCCTTGCGGTAGGCGGTGCCGATGGGGTGGACGGGCGGGAGATAGACCACGTCGAAGCCCATGGCGGCGACGGCCGGCAGCCGGTCGGCGGCGGTGCGCAGGGTGCCGCTGACGGCCGTGCCGCAGGGGCCGACCGTGGCGCCCTCGGAGCGCGGGAAGAGTTCGTACCACGAGCCGTACAGGGCCCGGCGGCGCTCGACGACCAGCGGCATCGGGTGCGAGACGGTGAGCAGTTCGCGCAGCGGATGGCGTCCCAGCACCTCGGTGACCTGCGGGGACAGCGCCGCGGCCAGCCGGGTCGCGGCGGGCAGCCCGGTGTCGCGCAGGGTGTCCACGGCGGTGAGCACCGTCTCGCGTCCCTCGCTCTTGGGGACCTCCGCCGCCGCCCGTTCGTGGAGTGCGGCGCCCTCGGCGAGCACCAGCTCGGTGTCGATCCCCGCCGGGATCTTGATGGCGGCATGCCGCCGCCAGGTGGTGACCGGATCGGACCAGGCCTCGACGGTGAACGTCCAGCGGCCCTCCAGGCCGGGCGTGACCTCGGCGCTCCACCGGTCGGAGCCGGGCGCCCGTTCCTGCATCGGGGTCCAGGGCCCGCAGCGGCCGGCCGGATTGCGCAGCACCACGTTGGCCGCGACGGCGTCGTGCCCTTCGCGGAAGACGGTGGCCGAGACCTCGAAGGTCTCACCCACCACGGCCTTCGCCGGGCGGCGGCCGCAATCGATCTGCGGGCGGATGTCCAGAACAGGAATACGACCGATCATGGGCTCACCTGGTCTTGTGATGCTTTACGGCGTTTTGTCCTTTGTATCCGCTTCATGGCGGGCGGACCGGGTGCGGGCATGGGCGCTCCTGTCCGCTTTCACTCGGCTGGCGGAGGGTGCGGCGGGGCGGGTCGGCGCCCCTCCGGCCTCCGGTCGGTGGTTCCCCCGATGAATCCTGTGCGGGTGCGTGATGCGGGCGAGGGCCCTGACCGGCGGACCCTCCCGCGGGCGGTGACCGGGACGGCCGGCGGTGTGCCGCCCGCCGCCGCCTCGCCGCCGGCCCGCCTTGCCGCGGCGGACCTGCCTCGGCCCCCGCGCCGGCGACTGCGGCGCTGCGCTGACACGGTCGGCGTTCGCCTCCTCAACCCGTTCTGATCACAGCGGAGTTGCGGTGTGCGGATGTCCGGTGCCGCGCCGGGGCCCGTCGGCGCCACACCGCAGCCTCTCTCCAGGAGGGAGTCCGTACAAGAGCGCATGACGGGGTGGAATCAGCCATATCGGCGGACGGGGCGGTAGGGAGGCGCGAGGCCCCGGCGGGAGGGTGAAATCGCCGGTATGCAGGGCGAGTTGAGGGAGCACCCTACGGGATCGGATGGTGGGAGGGCTGGGGCGCTCTAACGGTCCCGCCGGTGGACCACGCGCTTCCTGACCAGCCGGTCGTCGGTGAAGCAGAGCTGATAGGCGTCGTCGGAGCCCGCGCGGACGCTGTAGTACCTGCAGGTCCAGTCGTGCGGGGGCGGTGGGGTGCCGTCCGGCGGGGCGTCCAGGGCGAAGAACGGCAGGAAGGACTCCACCCCGGAGCGGCCGGCGCCGGGGCGGAGCACCGCGTAGCGCTCCCGTTCCAGCACCGTCCAGGACGGGCTGACCAGATGGAAGGTGCTGCTCAGCACCACCAGGGCGGCCAGCAGCGCCAGCGGGACCGTCACCATCTGCCGGAGCCGGCGCTGCACCTTGTGCTGGGCCTGGGCCAACTCCCGTTCGGAAGCGGTGGGTTCGGGGAGCCGGACGGACTCCGGCAGGAGGGCGCCGGTCGTCGGCAGCCGCGCCGAGACGGTGAAGCCGCCCTCCGGGGTGGGGCCGGCCCGCAGGGTGCCGCCCGCCAGCCGTACCCGCTCGTCCAGCCCCACCAGGCCGCTGCCCCCGGAGACCGGGGCGGCCGCCGGCCCGTCCGGGGGAGCGGCGTTGGTCACGGCGACCCGCAGCTGTCCGCCGGCCCGCCCGATCCGGACCCGGACGGCCGCACCGGGGGCGTGCTTGGCGGCATTGGTCAGGGACTCCTGGACGACACGGTGCAGGGCGGGGCCGGTCATGGCCGGAAGAGGGGTGGTCCCGGTGTCGTCCGGCTGCTCCAGGTCCACCGTCATCCCGGACGTCCGCGCCCGGTCCACCAGCCGGGTCACGCTCGCGTCGGCCGGGGCCCGGGGCGCGCCCTCGTCGTCGGTGCGCAGCACGCCGATGATGTCCCGCAGCCGTTCGGTCGCCGTCCCGGCCGCGGCCCGCAGCTCACCGGCCGCCGCCTGACGGTCCGCGTCCAGCCGTGGATCGACCTCCAGCGCCCCGGCCCGCAGGGCGATCAGGGCCAGGTCGTGGCCGAGGGAGTCGTGCATGTCACCGGCGATCCGGGCGCGTTCGCGCAGCCGGGTGCGGTCGGCGACGGCCCGCTGTTCGCGCTCCATCCGCTCGGCGAGCTGCCAGCCGGTGCGGGCCAGCGCGGCGTACTGCCGGCGGTAGCGGCCCAGCAGCCACGGCAGCATCACATTGAGCAGCAGCGTCAACAGCAGCGAGAACCACGGCCACACCGTCCGGCCGACGACCGCGGCCAGCGGCAGCCCGCCGGCCGCCACCGCGGAGAAGAACCACAGCGCCGGGCGGGCCCGGGACATCCGGGCCCCGGCCAGATAGCCGAACACCGCCAGCGCCGCGCAGTAGGCGACGGTGAACAGGTCCAGCGAGATCACCAGGCTCGGCGCGACCGGCAGCGCCAGCGCCGTCAGCGGCCGCCGCCGGTGCAGCAGCACGGACACCGCGAGCAGCGGGAAGGCGGCCGCGGTGGCCCATGGGTGGGTGGCGGCGAGGGAGGGGAAGGCGAGCGCCGGCGGACCGCACACCAGGAGGTAGAGCCCCAGCCCGGGGACCAGCGCGCGCAGCTGCCGGGCGTCCGGGCGCCGCCGGCGCGTCATGACGCCGGGACCAGGCCCGCCTCGTAGGCGAGGACCGCCGCCTGGACGCGGTTGCGGACGTCCAGCCGGGCGAGGACCGCGCTGACATACGCCTTGACGGTGCCCTCGACCAGGGACAGCCGCTGGGCGATCTCCGCGTTGGACAGCCCGGCGCCGACCAGCCCCAGCACCTCGCGCTCCCGCCCGGTCAGCTCGGCGACCCGGGCCCGGGCGGTCACCCCGCGGCCCAACTGCCCGGCCGCCAGGTGCGAGATGACCCGCCGGGCGACGGACGGCGAGAGGCAGGCACCGCCCTCGGCGACGGCCCGGACCCCGGCGATCAGCTCCCGCGGATCGCCGGACTTGAGCAGGAATCCGGCCGCGCCCGAGCCGAGGGCCTCGGCGATGTACGCGTCCTCGGAGAACGTCGTCAGCATCACGACGGCGGTGCCGGGCAGCTCCCTGGCCAGTTCCGCGGCGACGCCGAGGCCGTCCAGACGGGGCATCCGGATGTCCAGCAGACAGACGTCGGGCCGGTGCCGGAGCGCCAGGCCGACCGCCTCGCGGCCGTCGGCGGCCTCCGCGACGACCTCGATACCGGGTGCCGCGCCGAGGATCGCACGCACCCCGGCCCGTATCAGGGGCTCGTCGTCGGCGAGGAGGACCCTCGTACAGCTCGTGGGCGGGCCGCCGCGGGGCTCAGTCATACCGCCAGATTATGCGGCGGCAGGCCCACTCCATGCGGGGAAGAGGCGCATTCCCGTGCCGGGACCCCGCGGACCGGACGGAGTGCGCGGCGCGTGCCGTCCGTCGCCGCGCCGGTGGGCGCGGTGCCTCCCCCAACCGGGCGGGGGCGCGGGCCCGTCCGGCACGGTGCCGGGGCCGGCGGCGCGGGGTGCCGGATGCTGGGGGCCTTCCGAACCGCAGGAGCGGCCCGTGAACCAGCCCAGCCCGCACGGCACCCGGGGACCGGCACCCGCCGGCGCCGGCCGGGGCGCCGGTCAGCCCGGGGTCATCGGCATCGCCCTCGCCGCCGTGCTGACGGCCACGCTCGCGCAGGGTTCCTGGCAGTGGTTCGCCACCTACATCGGGGTGACGCTGCTCGCCGTGGTCTTCTCGTTCTACGGGCTGCCGGACTGGACGCCAGGGGTCCGCACCCCGTACGTCCGCCAGCTGACCGCGTTCTCACTGACCGTCGGTCTGTGTGTGGCGATCGCGCTGGCGCCCATGCTGCAGCGCTGGGGCTGGCTGTTCCCGATGCCGGGGACCCGGAACGTGTGCCCCGCACTGGGCCGGTACGAGGGCATCCGGGCGGAGGCCGAGCTGGCACAGCTGACCGGCCGCGACCGGGCCGCGCTGGCGCACGCGCAGGAGGCCCGGAGCCATGTGGCGGTCTCCGAGTGCCTGTCGGCCACCACGACGCAGTGGCTGCCGGTGTACGGGGCCGGGGCGGCCCTGCTGGTGGCCGCGGGGGCCTGGACCCGCGACCGGGCCCGGTCGCGGAAGGAGAGCCGGCCGGAGTCGTCTTAGGCCGGAGCCGCCTCAGGCCGGTGGCCCGGTGGCCCGTCGGCCCCGCGGAGGGATGCCCCGTCGGGCCCGGGACGCGCGAAGGCGGTGCCCGGAGAGTCTCCGGACACCGCCCGCTCCGGGGTCAGTTCACCCCGGGATGTTCAGCACGTTCCCGCATGTTGCGTCACTTGACGGCGACACCGGTCCAGGCGGCCTCGACGCCCTTGACCTCGGCGCTGTCGGCCTTGTACAGGTCGGTGGCGGCCTTGACGGTCGCCTCGCGCGCGGCCTTGTAGTCCGTGTTCGAGGTCATGTACTCGGTCAGGGCCTTGAACCAGATCTTCTCGGCCTTGTCCCGGCCGATGCCCTCGACCTTCTTGCCGTCCGCCGTCGGGCTGTCGTACTTCACGCCACCGATCTCCTTCGCGCCGCTGCCCTCGGACAGCAGGTAGAAGAAGTGGTTGGCGACACCCGAGGAGTAGTGCGGGTCGAGGCCACCGGTCTTGGAGTCCCAGTTGTCCTGCGACTGACCGTCCTTGGACGGCTTGTCCATGTAGCGCAGCGGCTTGCCGTCACCGTTGATGTCGATCTTCTCGCCGATGAGGTAGTCGCCCGGGTCCTTCTCGCTCTTGGCGAAGAACTCGGCCGACGTGCCGAAGATGTCCGAGGTGCCCTCGTTGAGACCGCCGGACTCACCGCTGTAGGTGAGGTTGGCGGTGGCGGAGGTGACACCGTGCGACATCTCGTGCGCCGCGACGTCCAGGGCGGTCAGCGGCTTCTTGTCGCCCTCACCGTCGCCGTACGTCATGCAGAAGCAGCTGTCGTCCCAGAAGGCGTTGACGTAGCTCTTGCCGTAGTGCACGCGGGACGAGGCGCCCTTGCCGTCGCCCTTGATGCCGGCGCGGCCGTGCACCTTCTTGTAGTAGTCCCAGGTCACGGCCGCACCGTAGTGCGCGTCCACGGCCGCGGTCTGCGGGTCGTCCGGCTTGCCGGTGCCCCACTTGTCGTCCTCGTCCGTGAAGGCCTTGCCGTCACCGGACTCGCTGTTCTCGAGGTTGGTGGTCTTGTGGTCACCGCGGTCCTTGTCGGTCAGCGTGTAGCCGCTGCCCGACTTGGTGGTGCCCAGCTCGACGCTGCCGCTGTACTCGCTCTCGCCCTTGCCGGTACGGATCTCGTCGTACTGGAACAGCTTCTTGCCGCTGTTGGCGTCGGTGATGACGTGCATCCGGCTGGGGGTGCCGTCCTTCTTCACGCCGTTGACGACGGTGTCGTAGGCGAGAGTCGGGGTGCCGGAGGCGGCCCAGACGACCTTCTTGGGCGCCTGCGCGTCGGCCTTCTTCGCGCTGAGCGACTTCACCGCGGTGCCCTGCGCCGACTTCGCGGCGGCGGTCGGGGCGATCTTGGCGGTGGTGGAGGCCACCTTGACCGTCTTGTCGGTCGACTTGGTGGTGCTCTTGACCGCGCCGCCCTTGGCGGTGTGCACGATCAGGTCGCCGCCCAGCACCGGCAGGCCGGCGTAGGTGCGGTCGTAGCGGGTGTGCGTGGTGCCGTCAGCGTCCTTGATGACGTCCTTGACGACCAGCTTCTCCTGCGCGCCCAGGCCCAGTTCCTTGGCGGCCTGCGCCTTGGTGGCGCTCGCGTCACGCAGCAGTTCCGCGCGGTGCGAGGCACTGAGCTTGAGGGGCGAACCGTCCGCGGTGGGGGTCTGGGCGGGGGAGGCGCCGGCGGTACCTGCGGTGATGCCGGCGGCCACGAGGGCGGCGACGGCGAACGAGGTACCGATGACACGGGTCTTACGGGATATGCGGGGGGTCACGCGTGCTCCTTCAACTTTGCCAAGTGGTGGGGGTGCAAAGCGATGCGGGTGTGACGTGCGTTCGGAGAGACTGCCATTCGAACGCGTGCATGTCAGGAGGGTGTAAAGGGATTGGCTGAAAAATGTCCGTGGAGAGGTGAGCGCCGTTCGCATAACGGAGCTGGGCGCCGCCCCCGGCTATCAGGGGGCGACGCCCAACGCGCTTGCCTCGTACCTCAGTTGTGCGGTGGCGTGATCTATGACCCGCCTATGTCATACCCGGGTGACGGCTGGGTGCCGCCACCAGGTCAGAACGTCAGCTTCCAGCCGTTGATGTAGCCGGTGTCCTGGGAGTAGACGTCCTGGACCCGGAGCTTCCAGGTGCCACTGGCCTTCTCCGAGGAGGCGTTGACGGTGTACGTGGTCTTCACGTTCGCCGCCGAGTCGAACGCGCTGGCGTTCTTGAGCCGGTAGGCCGTGCCGTCCGGGGCGATCAGGTCCACGACCAGGTCACCGCGGTAGGTGTGCACGATGTCCACCCCGACCTTCAGGGTGCTCGGCGCGTTGCCGGTGCGGCCGACGGTGATCGGCGAGGTGACCGCCGAGCCGGCGTCCGGGATCTGCACATCGGCGGCGTTCTCGAAGACATTGCCGCCGCCGGCCGGGTTGACCGTCCAGGTGAAGGCGGCGGTACCGGTCTTCTTCGCGGCGTCGGTGACCGTGACCGTCACGTTGCTGGTGCCGGCCGCGGTCGGCGTACCGGAGATCAGACCGGTGGTGGCGTTGATCGAGAGCCCGGCGGGCAGCCCGGTCGCCGCGTACGTCAGTGCGCCCGCGGTACCGCTGCTCGCCTTGATCTGGAGGCTCGCCGCCTGGCCCACGGTGCCGCTCTGGTTGCCCGGGTTGGTGACGGAGACCGCGCCGCTGTCCGGGACGCGGGAGCCGACGTTGACCGCCGCCCAGGTGTTGGCGACCGTGTTGTAGGAGGCGCTGCCCTCACCGAACAGGTCGGCGGCGGCCTTGAGGGTGGCGGTGCGGGCGGCCGCGTAGTTGGTGTTGGCGCTCATGTACTGGCTGAGTGCCTTGAACCAGACCTTCTCGGCGTTGGCCCGCCCGATGCCCGGGACCGGCAGGTTGTCGGAGGTCGGGCTGTCGTAGTGGACGCCGCCGATGTCCTTCGGGCCGCTGCCCTCGGACAGCAGGTAGAAGAAGTGGTTGGCGACGCCGGACGAGTAGTGCACGTCCTTGTTGCCGACGTTGCTCGACCAGTAGTCGGCCGAGGCCCCGTCCTTGGACGGCTTGTCCATGTAGCGCAGCGGGGTGCCGTCGCCGTTGATGTCGATCTTCTCGCCGATGAGGTAGTCACCGGGGTCGGAGGTGTTGTTGGCGTAGAACTCCACCGCCGTACCGAAGATGTCGGAGGTCGCCTCGTTGAGGCCGCCGGACTCGCCGCTGTAGGTGAGGTCGGCGGTGGCCGCGGTGACACCGTGCGACATCTCGTGGCCGGCCACGTCGATGGAGGTCAGCGGGGCGGCGTTGCCGCTGCCGTCGCCGTACGTCATGCAGAAGCAGCCGTCGTCCCAGAAGGCGTTGACGTAGCTGTTGCCGTAGTGCACCCGGGAGTAGGCGCCGACGCCGTCACCCTTGATGCCGCTGCGGCCGTGCACGTTCTTGTAGTAGTCCCAGGTCACCTGGGCACCGAAGGCCGCGTCGGCACCCGCCGTCTGGGCGTTCTGCGGGGTGCCGTCGCCCCAGGTGTCGTCGGCGTCGGTGAAGAGCGAACCGGTGCCGGACGAGCCGTGCTTGAGGTCGTAGGTCTTGTGGTTGCCGCGGGTGGGGTCGGTCAGCGAGAAGTTCGGCGCCGAGCCCGACGATCCGACGGTGACCTTGCCGCTGTACTGGGTGTTGCCGACGCCGTTCTCGATCCCCTGGTACTGGAAGATCTTGGCGCCGGTCGTGGCGTCCGTGATGACGTGCAGCTGGTTGGGGGTGCCGTCGTCCTGCAGCCCGCCGACCACCGTCTCGTAGGCGAGCAGCGGCTTGCCGTCGGCGACCCAGACCACCTTGCGCGGCGCCTTCGCGGCCTCGGTCTTCTTCGAACCGAGCGACTGCGCGGCCTTGACGGCCTTCGACTCGGCCGTGGCGGGCCGCACCTTCGCGGTGGTGCTCGCGACCTTCAGCTGGGAGCGCACGGCCTTGGTGACGCCCTTGAGCGTGCCGCCCTTGCTCTCGTGGACCACGAGGTCGCCGCCGAGGACGGGCAGCCCGTCGTAGGTGCGCTCGTAGCGGGTGTGCACGGTGCCGTCGACATCCTTCGAGACGTCCTTGACGACCAGCTTCTCCTGCGCGCCGAGCTTGAGCTGCCGCGCGGTCTCGGCGGTGGTGGCCCCGGCTGCCCGTATCAGCTCCGCACGCTGGGACGGGGACAGCTTGGCCGGCAGGGCGCCGGGATCGGGGGTGGCGTGCGTGGTGCCCGGCCGCGGGGCGGCCGCCGTACCGGTACCGGCCTGGACTCCGACGGCCAGCATCGCGGTGACAGCGACGAGTGCGCCGGTGGCGACGGCGCGTCCATGGGGGGTGCGTCTCACACTGACTCCTTCTGCGGTGGCCGCCATGAAGCGCTGCGGCCGAGGGGGACCGGGCGGCAAAGCGGCCGTCCGGGCAGAGCGAGGCAGAACTCTTGGAGCGTGTGGGGGGAGACGTACGGGAGGTGCTGGGCGAACGGGTGGAACGGGTGGTGCGGATGAAGCCTCCGGCCGCAGGGAGCTGATGCTGTGGGGGTCCGTGCGGCGGTTGCGGGGAAGAGTCCCACCACCGGTGGCTTGTTGTCAGGCTCCGTTCAACTAATTGGCCGGAAACCGTCCGTTGCCCGAAATCGGTGTCCGGAAGCCGGACAGCCCGTGATCGGCCACGCAAGCCGTCCCCGGCCCTCCACAGCACCGGAAACCGCCCGGACGGCAGTTCACAGCCGTCCGGATCACGACCCCCGCACGGCGGGCCGGGCGGGGGCGCGATCCGGACGCCCCGGTCCGGCGACGCGCCTCAGCTGTGCCAGGAGCGCCACAGGGCGGCGTACGCCCCGTCCGCCGCCACCAGCGCGTCATGGGTGCCGAGTTCGGTCAGCCGGCCCTCCTCCATGACGGCCACCCGGTCCGCGTCGTGGGCGGTGTGCAGACGGTGCGCGATGGCGATGACCGTACGGCCCGTCAGGACGGCGGCCAGCGCGCGCTCGGTGTGCCGGGCCGTCCGCGGGTCGAGCAGCGCGGTCGCCTCGTCCAGGATCACCGTGTGCGGGTCCGCCAGCACCACCCGCGCCAGGGCCAGTTGCTGGGACTGCGAGCCGTCGGGGCGGTGGCCGCCGTCGCCCAGCTCGGTGTCCAGGCCGGCCGGCAGCTCCGCGGCCCACTCGGCCCCCACGGCGGCCAGCGCGGCACACAGCGCTGCGTCCCCGGCGCCGGGCGCGGCGATCTGCAGGTTGTCCCGGAGGGTGCCCAGGAACACATGGTGCTCCTGGGTGACGAGGACGACCTGCCGGCGCAGCGCCGCCGGGTCCAGCGCGGTGACCGGCACCCGCCCGACCGTCACCGAGCCGCTGCGCGGTGCGTCGATCCCGGCCAGCAGCCGCCCCAGGGTGGACTTGCCGGCGCCGGACGGGCCGACCACGGCGAGGCGCTCGCCGGGGCGGACCGTCAGGTCCACACCGCGCAGCACGTCACGCCGCGCGGCGGGCTCCCGGCTGCCGCCCGCGGCCCCGTAGGCGTAGTGGACGCCGGTGACCTCGATGCGGTCGTCGGCGGGCAGGGCCGGGGCGGCGGACTCCGGGGCGGGATGCGGGAGGTGGGCCACGGCGGCGGTCCCCGCGGTCCGCCGGGCCTCCCCGAGCCCCTCGACACGGGCGAACGCGGCGCCGCTGCTCTGCAGTTGCTCGGCCCAGAACAGCACCGTCGCCAACGGGTCGGACAGCTGCCGCAGATACAGCGCCGCGGCGATGACCACACCCAGGCTGATCCCGCCCCGCCCGTGCAGCGCCCCGCCGGCCAGCAGGACACCGGCCACCGGGAGGACGTAGGCGACATCCACCGCGGGCAGCAGCACACTGCGCAGGAACAGCGTGCGGGTGCGGGTGCGGCGGCACCGCTCGACGGCCCGCTCGCCCGCCGCCGCCCGGCTCTCCTGGAGGCCCAGCGCCTCCACGGTCCGGGCGCCCTCGGCGGTGGCCGCCAGGAGCTCGGCGAGCGCCGAGGTCGCCGCGCCCTCCGCCAGATACGCGCCGTGCGCCCGGCGCAGATACCACCGGACCGCGAACACCCCGCTGAACACCAGCAGCCCGCACAGGCCGAGCCGCGGATCGAGCACCACCACGGCACCCAGCAGGAACAGCGCCTGCGCCGCGGCGACACACACCTCCGGCACGGCGTCCCGCAGCGACCGGGCGACCGAGGCGACGTCCGACGTCCCGCGGGCCGTCAGATCGCCGGTGCCGGCCCGCTCCACAACCGCGGCCGGCAGCGCCAGCGCCCGCTCCACGTACTGCTCGCGGACCCGCGCCACGGTCCGCTCGCCGAAACGGTGCCCGACATACCGGGCGTAGCGCGCCAGCAGCAGCTGCGCCAGCCCGCACACCAGGATGACCAGCGCCAGCCGGTCCACCGCGCGCACCCCGCCGCCGGCCCGCACCGTGTCCACGATCCGGCCGAGCAGCCAGGGGCCGGCCACCCCCGCGGCGGCCGCCAGCGCGTTCAGCGCGAGCATCAGGGCGAAGGCCCGGCCGTCCCGCCGGATCAGCCGGCCCGCCGCCCGCCGGGTCGTGGCCGGACCGGCCACCGGCAGCGCACCGTCCGACGGCGCGTCCGCGGACCGTCCGGGCCGGGTGGCGGTCGCCGTCATCGTGCGTCCTCCTTCGTCACGGGCGCCCCGGCCGCCTGCGCGCGCCGGGAGCCGCTGCCCTCGTCCGGGCCGTCCGCGCCCTGCACGCCCTCCGCGTCCCGGACGTCCTCCGCGTCCTCGCCGCGGGACACCAGACGGCGGTACCCGGGCTGCTCGTCGAGGAGTTGCCGATGGCTGCCGACGGCGGCGGTCCGGCCGTCGACGAGGTAGTAGACCCGGTCGGCCCGGTCGAGCAGCAGCGGGGAGGTGCTGGTGACGACGGTCGTACGGCCTTGCCGCGCGTGGTGGAGCCGGGCCGCGACACCGCCCTCGGTGTGTGCGTCGACCGCCGAGGTCGGCTCCACCGCCAGCAGCACCTCGGGGTCGGCCAGCAGCGCCCGCACCAGCCGCAGCCGCTGCCGCTGCCCGCCGGAGAGGCTGCGGCCCTGTGCCTCGACCGCCGAGTCCAGCCCGTCCGGCAGCCCCCGGACGATGTCCTCGGCCAGCGCCGTGCGGAGGGCCTCCCCGATCGCCTCGTCGGTACGGTCCCGGCGCCCGGACACCACCTCGCGCAGCGTCCCGGCGAACAGCGTGGCCTCGTTGTCCGCGACCAGCACCCGGTCGCGTACCTGCGGCAGCGCGATCTCGTCGAGACGTACCGTGCCCCAGGTCGCGGCCGAATCCGCGAACCGGCCCAGCCGGTCGGCCACCGCCGCCGACTCGGCCGGCCGGGCGGCGGCCAGCGCGGTCAGCAGACCGGGCACCACCTCGACACCCGACGCCGGATCGTGCAGCACGGACGCGGCCTCGGGGGCGTCCGCCGTCCCGTCGGCGGCATCCGGCTCCAGCCGCAGGAACCGGATCACCCGCCGGGCCGCGACCAGCCCGCGGGTGAGGTCGTAGCCGCCCTCGATGAAGAACGACACCGGCACCACCAGCGCCGCCGCGTAGCCGTACACGGCCACCAACTCGCCCACACTGATGGCCCCCTGGGCCGCCATCCGGGCCGCGAGCCAGGTCACCGCGGCCAGGAACAGCGTCGGCAGGCCGACGCCGAGGGCCTGCACCCAGCTCGTCACCGCGCCGACGCGGTAGCCCTCGCCCTGCAGCGCCCGGGAGTCGCGCCGGTAGCGGTCGGTGAACACCTCCTTGCCGCCCAGGCCGTTGAGCACCCGCAGCCCGCCCACCAGGTCCGTGAGCCGGGCCGCCAGCCCGCTCTGCCGCTCGCGGTAGCGCGACTCGGCCCCCTGCAGCCGCCCCAGCAGCGGCCCGACCAGCACCGCGAGCAGCGGGACCCCCAGCAGCACCACCCCGGCGAGCAGCGGCGACACGGTCAGCAGCAGGACGGCGACGGCCCCGTAGGCCAGCACCGCGCCGACCCCGGGACCGGTCATCGTCAGGGTCTGGCTGATCACCGCCACATCGCCGATCCCGATCGTGACGACCTCCCCGGCCGTCACCTGGCGCGGCAGCGCCGCCCCCAGCCGCAGGGTGTGCGCCACGATGACCCGCACCGTACGGAACGTGGCGTCCATCCGGATGCGGGTCATGGTGCGGTGCCGCATGACCGCCAGCCAGGCGTTCGCCACCCCGACCGCGAGCAGCACCGCCACCCAGCCCAGCAGCACCGGCAGCCGGCCCGGCACCAGCCCCTCGTCGATGGCCCGGGACAGCACATAGGGCGGCAGCATCAGCCCGACCATCCACAGGCTCCCGTACGTGGCCCCCGCCGCCGCCCGCCCCCGTTGACGGACCACCAGCCACCACAGATACCGTCCGGCACTGCGGCGGTCGGGGACCTCCGGTCTCCTCGCGGTGTCGGTCATGCCGCGTCCCCCTCGCGTCGTCTCCGCCCTACCCCACGCTGTCCCGCCACGCCTGGTGCAGCTGCGCGAACCGGCCCCGCCCGGCGATGAGTTCGGCCGGCGGGCCGTCCTCGACGATCCGGCCGTCGGCCATGACCAGCACCCGGTCGGCGATGTCCACGGTCGACAGGCGGTGGGCGATCACCAGGGCCGTACGGCCCTCCAGGACAGTGTCCATGGCGTGCTGCACCGCGCGTTCGCCGGGTATGTCCAGCGAGCTGGTGGCCTCGTCGAGGAGGAGCACGACGGGGTCGGCGAGCAACGCGCGGGCGAAGCCCACCAGTTGGCGCTGGCCCGCGGAGATGCGGCCGCCGCGCTTGCGGACGTCGGTGTCGTAGCCGTCCGGCAGGGCGGCGATGAAGTCGTGGGCGCCGATGGCCCGCGCGGCGCCCTCGATCTCCGCGCGGGTGGCGTCCGGGCGGCCGAGGGCGATGTTGTCGGCGACGGTGCCGGAGAACAGGAACGCCTCCTGGGTGACCATGACGACATTGCGGCGCAGCGCGGCCGTGGACAGCTCGCGCAGATCGACGCCGTCGAGCAGCACCTGGCCCTCGGTGGGGTCGTAGAAGCGGGCCAGGAGCTTGGCGAGGGTCGACTTGCCGGCGCCGGTGGCGCCCACCACGGCCACCGTCGTCCCGGCGGCCAGGGTCAGCGCGAAGCGCGGCAGCACCTCGCCGCCGGTGCGGTAGGCGAACCGGACGTCCCGGAAGGTGACCTCGCGGCCCGGCCGCCCGGCGGCGGCGGGCGGCAGCGCGGCGGAGGTGGCCGGCTCCGGGACACCGGGGCGCCGGGCGAGCAGACCGGCGATCTTCAGGAGTGAAGCGGCCGCGGACTCATAGGAGTTGAGAAACATCCCGAGCCGGTCGATGGGGTCGTACAGCCGGCGCAGATAGAGCACCGCGGCGGCGAGCACGCCGAGCGCCAGACCGCCCGTGGCCACGCGGTAGGCGCCCCACAGGACGATCCCGGCGACCGCGGTGTTGGCCACCAGCCGGGAGGCGACGACATAGCGCGCCATCTCCAGCAGCGTGTCGCCGTTGAGCCGCTGGTGGCGGTGGTTCAGCCGGGCGAAGACGGCGTCGTTCGGGCGCTCGCGGCGGAACGCCTGCACCGGGCGGATGCCGTTGAGCGTCTCGGTGAACTTCACGATCACGGCCGCCGTCGCCGTGGACTTGGCGCTGTAGGCCCGGTGCGAACGGCGCCGGAAGGAACGGACCAGGAGGGCCAGCGGCCCGGCGGAGGCGAGGGCGGCGGCGCCCAGCCCCCAGTCCAGCCAGAGCAGGGTCACGCTGATGAAGACCGTCGAGAGGACGATCATGACCAGCTCCTGCAGCCCCTCTTCGAGGAGTTCGCGCAGCGACTCCACGTCCGTGGTGGCCCGGGAGATCAGCCGGCCGGAGGTGTAGCGCTCGTGGAAGTCCAGGCTCAGCGCCTGGCCGTGCCGGAAGATCCGGCCGCGCAGGTCGAGCAGCACATCCTGGCTGACCCGCGCGGACAGCTCGACGAAGCCGAACTGCAGCCCGCCGGACGCCGCCGCGCACAGCGCCGCCGCCACCGCCACGGCGAGCAGCGGCCCGTGGTCACCGGCCCGCAGTGCGGGCACCGCGCGGTCGAGCGCGTAGGCCACCAGCAGCGGCCCCGCCTGCACGGCGGCCTGCTGGAGCAGCAGCAGGACGGCCACCAGCCCGACGCGGCGCCGGTGCGGGCCCAGCAGGGAGGCGAGCAGCGCGCGGGCGGCCCCCTTGGGCGCGGGCAGGGCGTCCTGGGCGAGCGCGTCGGGGGAGAGGTCCTCGGACTCCGGTGGCGGCGGCGCGGGCTGCTGCCGGGGGCCGGGGCGGTCGTCGGGGTGGTCGTCGGGGCCGTCGGACGGGCGGCCGGTCGTGGTGGTGGTCATCGGGCACCCGCTCCCTCGCCGGACATCAGGATCGCGTACTCGGGGTGGTCCCGGAGCAGTTCGTGGTGGGTGCCGACGGCGGCGATCCGTCCGCCGGACAGCAGGGCCACCCGGTCGGCGAGCAGGACCGTGGACGGCCGGTGGGCGACGACCAGGGCCGTGGTGGTCGCCAGGACCTGGCGCAGCGCCGCCTCCACCCGTGCCTCGGTGTGCACATCGAGGGCGGACAGCGGGTCGTCGAGGATCAGGAAGCGCGGCCGGCCGACCACGGCACGGGCCAGGGCGAGCCGCTGCCGCTGCCCGCCGGACAGGCTCAGGCCCTGCTCACCGACCTGGGTGGCACCGCCCTCGGGGAGCGCGTCGACGAAGCCGTCGGCCTGCGCCACCTCCAGCGCCCGCCGCAGGTCGCTCTCCTGGGCACCCTCCCCGCCCATCAGGACGTTCTCCGCCGCGGTCGCCGAGAACAGCGTCGGCTCCTCGAAGGCCACCGCGACCAGCGCACGGACCTCCTCCCGGCGGAGCGTCGCCAGATCACGGCCGTCGAGGCTGATCCGGCCCGCGGTGGGGTCGTACAGCCGCGGCACCAGCGCCGTCAGCGTGGTCTTGCCGCTGCCCGTCGCCCCGACCAGCGCCATGGTCTCGCCGGGCCGGATGTGCAGGGTGATGTCCTGGAGCAGCGGCGGGGAGCCGGGCGGCGCGTCGGGGTAGCGGAACTGCACACCGGAGAAGAGCAGTCCGCCGGTGTGGGCGGTGTGGGCGGTGTGGGCGGTGTGGGCGGTGTCGGCGGGAGCCGCTGCGCCGGGCGCCGGTGCGGCCCCGGCGTCCCGCGCCAGGACCCCGGCGCCCGCCTCCGCCGCCGCCCCGTCCACCGCCGGTTCGTCCAGCACCTCGAAGTACCGGTCGGTGGCCGTCGCCGCCTCGTTGCTCATGGCCAGCAGGAAGCCGATCGACTCCACCGGCCAGCGCAGCGCCAGGGCGGTGGACAGGAAGGCGACGAGGGTGCCCGCGGACAGCTCGCCGTCGGCCACCTGGAGCGTGCCGAGCACCAGCGCCCCGCCGATCGCCAGCTCCGGCAGGGTGGTGATGCACCCCCAGATCCACGCCAGCAGCCGCGCCTTGCGCAGCTCGGAGGTCCGCAGCGCACGGGTCAGCCGCCGGAAGGCCTCCGCCTGGCTGCGGTGGCGGCCGAAGCCCTTGATGATGCGGATGCCGAGCACCGACTCCTCGACCACCGTCGTCAGATCCCCGAGCTGGTCCTGGGTGCGGCGCGCCGCCCGCCCGTACTTCGCCTCGAAGACGGCGCACAGCACGATCAGCGGCGGCACCGGCGCCAGCAGCACCAGCCCCAGCGACCACCGCTGGGCCAGCAGCAGCACCGCGCCCACCAGGATCGTGACGCCGTTGACCAGCAGAAAGGTCAGCGGGAAGGCGAGGAACAGCCGCACCGTCTGGAGATCGGTCGTGCCCCGCGACAGCAACTGGCCCGAGGGCCAGCGGTCGTGGAAGGAGACCGGCAATCGCTGCAGATGGCGGTACAGCGCCGCACGCATCGCCGCCTCGACCCCGGCCAGCGGACGCGCCACCAGCCAGCGCCGCAGCCCGAACAGCAGCGCCTCCGCGAGCCCGAGCAGCAGCAGACACCCGCCGCCGAGCCAGGCCCCGCCCGGATCGCGCTCCGCCACGGGCCCGTCCACCAGCCACTTGAGCACCAGCGGAATGACCAGGCTGACGCACGAGGCGAGCACCCCCACGCACGCGGCCGTGAACAGCCGCGCCCGCACCGGCCGGGCGAACGGCCACAGGCGCAACAGCGAGCGCACGGCGGAGCGTTGGGGTACGTCGGTTCGGTCGGTCCGGTTCGTCGTCTGCGCGGTGTCGGCCATCACTCGTGAGCGTACGGCGCGGCACTGACAACGCTCATGTGGATTTCCGCCGGCGGCCCCGCCCCGCGCCCCCGCCCGTGGACCTCAGCCCGGCACCGCCCGGAACAACAGCACCGACCTCCCGCCCACCGTGACCGGGGCGCCCGCCGCGTACGGCTCCGCCCCCGGCTGCTCCTCCCGCCCGGTGTCGACCAGAAGCTCGTAGCTCTGGGCCCAGGGCGGCCCGGGGAGG
The DNA here is from genome assembly GCF_043199295.1 of Streptomyces sp. NPDC048612. Classification (NCBI taxonomy): domain Bacteria; kingdom Bacillati; phylum Actinomycetota; class Actinomycetes; order Kitasatosporales; family Streptomycetaceae; genus Streptomyces; species Streptomyces sp. NPDC048612. Next base: position 123,871 of record NZ_JBICVV010000016.1, on the reverse strand, counting down.
GTGAACGGGCGCGGGGAGTCGGCGGCGTGGAGCACCGCGAGGAAGCTGTCGTCGACGATCCGCAGGCCCCGGGCGTCGCGCTGCGAGATGTCGTTCCCGGAGAGGTACATCCCCAGCGTGGCCCCCGGGGTGTACCAGTCCCGTTCGGTCATCTCCGTGCCCTCCGCGGTGAACCACGCGAGGTCGCGCAGACCGCCCTGCCGGTGCGGCCGGCCGGAGAAGAACGCCCGGCGGCGCAGGACGGGGTGGGCGCGGCGCAGCGCGACGAGACGGGCGACCAGACCGGCCAGCGGGCGCCACTCCGGGTCTTCCAGGAGCGACCAGTCGACCCAGCTGGTCTCGTTGTCCTGGCAGTAGGCGTTGTTGTTGCCGTGCTGGGTGCGGCCCATCTCGTCGCCGGCGACCAGCATCGGCACGCCCGTCGACAGCAGCAGGGTGGTCAGCAGGTTCCGCAGCTGGCGGTGGCGCAGCGCGGTGACCGCCCGGTCGTCGGTCTCGCCCTCGGTGCCGCAGTTCCACGACCGGTTGTCGTGGGTGCCGTCGCGGTTGCCCTCGCCGTTGTCCGCGTTGCGTTTGTGCTCGTAGGTGACCAGGTCGCGCAGGGTGAAGCCGTCGTGTGCGGTGATGAAGTTGACCGAGGCGTACGGGCGGCGGCCGCCCCAGGCGTAGAGGTCGCTCGACCCGGAGAGCCGGTAGCCCAGGTCGCGGACATCGTGCTGGGCGCCGCGCCAGAAGTCCCTGACGGTGTCTCGGTAGCGGTCGTTCCACTCCGTCCACAACGGGGGGAAGGCGCCGACCTGGTAGCCGCCGTTGCCCACGTCCCAGGGTTCCGCGATCAGCTTGACCCGGCGCAGCACCGGGTCCTGGGCGATCACGGCGAGGAACGGGGAGAGCATGTCGACGTCGTGCAGGGAGCGGGCCAGCGCGGCCGCCAGGTCGAAGCGGAAGCCGTCCACGCCCATCTCGGTGACCCAGTAGCGCAGCGAATCGGTGAGCAGCCGCAGGACGTGGGGCTGGACGACGTGCAGGGTGTTGCCGCACCCGGTGTAGTCGGCGTAGCGGCGGGCGTCGCCCGCGAGACGGTAGTAGCCGCGGTTGTCGATGCCCCGCAGGGAGAGCGTCGGGCCCAGCTCGCCGGCCTCCGCGGTGTGGTTGTAGACGACGTCGAGGATGACCTCGATCCCGGCGTCGTGCAGCGCCCGCACCATCCGCTTGAACTCGCCGACCTGCTGCCCCCGGGTACCGGTGGCGGCGTATCCGGCGTGCGGCGCGAAGTAGCCGATGGAGTTGTAGCCCCAGTAGTTGCGCAGCCCCCGGCGCACCAGGTGGTCCTCGTGCGCGAACTGGTGGACGGGCAGCAGCTCGACGGCGGTGACCCCGAGCCGGACGAGGTGCTCCAGCGCCGCGGGGTGCGCCAGCCCGGCATAGGTGCCGCGCAGCCGCTCGGGGACACCGGGGTGGCGCATCGTGAAACCGCGCACATGCAGTTCGTAGAGCACCGAGTCGGGCCAGGGCGTCTTGGGCCGGCGGTCGTCCCGCCACTCGTCGACGCCGTCCTCGCCCCCGGTGTCGTCGCCGACCACGACGCCCTTCGGGACGTACGGCGCCGAGTCCCGGTCGTCGCGCACGGTGTCGGCGGCCTGCTGCTGCGGCCAGTCGCGGACGTGCCCGTAGAGCTGGGCGGGCAGCGCGGCCCCGGAGCCGGATTCCTCCGTCCGCGTGCCGAAGTCGCCGTCGACGGCCCGTGCGTACGGGTCGAGCAGCAGCTTCGCCGGGTTCCAGCGGGCGCCGGACCAGGGGTCCCAGCGGCCGTGCACCCGGAAGCCGTAGCGCTGTCCGGGGCGGACCCCGGGCAGGAAGCCGTGCCAGATCTCATGGGTGAGCTCGGTCAGCGCATGGCGCGTCTCGCGCTCCGCGTCGTCGAAGAGACACAGCTCGACGGCCTCGGCGCCGCCCGCCCACAGGGCGAAGTTGGTACCGGCGACGCCATCGGGGCCGGTGCGGTAGCGGGCCCCCAGGGGGGTGGGACTGCCGGGACGGATGTCCGCGGGTGGGGCGAGTGGTTCGTCCGCCACTGCCTCCTGCTCGGGTGCGCTCGACACGTGCCCGCCTCCTGCGGCTCATGGCTCGGTCGGGCGGTGGGTCCCGGCAGGGGGTACCGCCCGGCGCGCGCCGGGGAGTCCCGTGCGGGTGTCCGCCCTCCCCGTTGTTCTTCCCGCAACCGGGCGTTGCCTCACGCTTCCCGGGCGAGGCTCCTGGCTCCGCTCCGGTCCGTCCGTGACATTCCGCTCCGCGGCATACCTCCTAACCTGGGCATCATCCGTCACAATTCGGTATATGACCGCCCATCAGCACGACCGAGCAGGGGACCGAGCGAACCGCAGCGGCAGCACCCGTGGACGCGACCGGCTGCCGGACCGGGCGGGCGGCCGGACGGCCCGTGGCGCGGCGGTGCGGGCGGCCACCCGCACCCGCGTCGCGCTCCTGGTCCTGGCCGGACTCGCCGGGGCGGCGGCGCTGGCCGGCTGCGGGGACCCGGAGGCCCTCGTCGGCGGCACACCGCGCTCCACGGAACAGACGATCCGTGTCGTCCCGCACCACGGCGCGCACGGCGTACGGGCCGACGGGCGCTTCGAGGTCCGGGTCCCCGAGGGGCGGCTGGAGCGGGTCACGGTCAGCCGGACCGGTGACGCCGGCCGGCGGTCCGTCGCCGGGCGGCTCTCCCCGGACGGCATGGTCTGGCGGCCCGCCCCCGGGCGCCTCCAACTCGGCGCGAAGTACACCGTCGACGCGATCGCCCTGGACGGCGCGGGCCACCGCTTCGCCCGCCACAGCACCTTCACCACCGCAGCCCCGGTCCGCCGCCTCGTCGGCCACTTCGCGCCCCAGCGCGACGCCACCGTCGGCACCGGCCTGATCTTCTCGATCGTCTTCAACCGGCCGGTCGCCGACCGCGCCGCGGTCGAACGCGCCGTCCGGGTCGGCGCCCGCCCCGGTGTCGAGGTCGCCGCCCACTGGTTCGGCCGCCGGCGGCTGGACTTCCGGCCCCGGGAGCGCTGGCGGCCGGGCACCGAGATCACCGTGCAGCTGCGGCTGCGCGGGGTGAAGGCCGCACCGAACGCCTATGGCACGCAGCGCAGAACCGTCCGCTACCGGGTGGGCCGGGACCAGGTCAGCACCATCGACGCCGCCCGGCACACCATGACCGTGCGCCGGGACGGCCGGGTCGTGGCGGTGCTGCCGGTCACCGCGGGCGATGCCGAGAACCCCACGTACAACGGGCGGATGGTGGTCCTGGAGCGCCACTCGCGCACGCGGATGGACGGGGACACCGTCGGCTTCGGCGGCGAGTACGACATCCCCGACGTGCCGCACGCCATGCGTCTCACCAGGTCGGGGACCTTCCTCCACGGCAACTACTGGGCGCCGCCGGAGGTCTTCGGCGGGGTCAACACCAGCCATGGCTGCGTCGGGCTGAAGGACATCAGGGGCGGCGGCCCGGACACCCCGGCGGGCTGGTTCTTCGGCCAGTCGATCGTCGGCGACACCGTCGTGGTGCTCAACTCCCCGGAACGCACGGTCGCGCCGGACAACGGCCTCGGTGGCTGGAACATGCCCTGGGAGTTGTGGCGGGCCGGGTCCGCGCTGCGCTGAAGGGGGGAGCCGGGCGCCGGGGCAAGTCCCCCGCACCACCCCCGCACTTGGGACTGAACAGTGACATTCAGGGGGAGTTCACTGTCACCGCGGTGTGGTTATCTAACGGCAAGCGCGCGGCTGCCCGCATCTGCGTGCGGGGGACCGCGGGCCGTGCGAGGGGAAAAGGGGCCAGTCGTGAACGTCCAGCCGAATTCGGGGGTGCCGGCTCGCCGGCGTCGGTGGTCGCGGAGGGGCGGTGGCCCGCTCGCCGCGGTGCTCGCCGCCACGCTGTTGCTGGTGACGGGGTGTGGCGGCGACGACGGTGACGGCAAGAAGGCCGGCCCGGCGGGCGGCGGCAAGACCGCCTCGCAGGCCGCGGTGACGATAGCGCCCAAGGACGGCGCGGACGACGTCGCCACCAGCGGCGCGCTGAAGGTGACCGCCCAGAAGGGCCGCCTCACGTCCGTCAGGGTCAAGGACGGCAAGGGCAACGAGGTCGACGGGAAGATATCCGGCGACGGCGCCGTGTGGAAGCCGAGCGGCCATCTGGGCGCCTCGACGAAGTACACCGTCGACGCGATAGCGGTGGACGGTCAGGGCCGTAAGGCCGCCGAGCACTCCGGCTTCACGACGCTCGTCCCCAAGAACACCTTCATCGGCCAGTACAGCCCCGAGAACGGCCAGCGGGTCGGCGTCGGTATGCCGGTCTCGATCCGCTTCTCGCGCGGCATCACGGACCCCGGGGCCGTCGAGGACGCCATCAAGGTCAGCGCCGAGCCGTCGGTCCCGGTCGAGGGCCACTGGTTCGGCAACGACCGGCTCGACTTCCGCCCCGAGAAGTACTGGGCGCCCGGCACCAAGGTCACCCTCGAACTCGACCTCGACGGCGTCCAGGGCCGGCCCGGTGTCTACGGCACCCAGACCAAGAAGGTCTCCTTCACCGTCGGCCGCAGCCAGGTCAGCACGGTCGACGCCGAGTCGAAGCAGATGACCGTGGTCCGCGACGGGAAGAAGATCAAGACCATCCCGATCACCGCGGGCGCGCCGGGCACCGAGACGTACAACGGCAAGATGGTGATCAGCGAGAAGCATCTGGTGACGCGGATGAACGGGGACACCGTCGGCTTCGGCGGGGAGTACGACATCAAGGACGTGCCGCACGCGATGCGGCTGAGCACGTCCGGCACCTTCATCCACGGCAACTACTGGTCGGGCCGCCCGGCGTTCGGCGCCCGCAACGCCAGCCACGGCTGTGTGGGCCTGTTCGACCAGCGCGGCGGCGGCGACGGTTCCACCCCGGCGGCGTGGTTCTTCCGGAACTCCGTCATCGGCGATGTGGTCGTCGTCAAGAACTCGCACGACGAAACGATCCAGCCGGACAACGGCTTCAGCGACTGGAACATGTCCTGGGAGAAGTGGAAGGCCGGCCGGTAGGACGGACGGCAGGCGACCGGGCCCGCTGCACTGTGACCGAGTGCACCGGGTCCGGTGTCGTTAACGCGTACTAACCTTCCGGCATGACTGTGAATCTCGAGGTCGCCGACGGCGTCGGCACCATCCGCCTGGACCGTCCGCCGATGAACGCGCTCGACATCGCCACCCAGGACCGGCTGCGCGAGCTGGCCGAGGAGGCCACCCGCCGCGACGACGTCCGCGCCGTCGTGATCTGGGGCGGCGAGAAGGTGTTCGCGGCCGGAGCGGACATCAAGGAAATGCAGGTCATGGGCCACGCGGACATGGTCGTGCGGTCCAAGGCCCTGCAGGACGCGTTCACCGCCGTGGCCCGCATCCCCAAGCCGGTGGTCGCCGCGATCACCGGCTACGCACTGGGCGGCGGCTGTGAGCTGGCGCTCTGCGCCGACTTCCGGATCGCGGCGGACAACGCCAAGCTCGGCCAGCCGGAGATCCTGCTGGGGCTCATCCCCGGCGCCGGCGGCACCCAGCGGCTGGCGCGGCTGGTGGGCCCGTCCAAGGCCAAGGACCTGATCTTCACCGGCCGTCAGGTGAAGGCGGAGGAGGCGGTCACCCTCGGACTGGTCGACCGGGTGGTGCCGGCCGCCGAGGTCTACGAGCAGGCGCACGCCTGGGCGGCGCGGCTGGCGGCGGGCCCCGCGCTGGCGCTGCGGGCCGCGAAGGAATCCGTCGACGCGGGCCTGGAGGCGGACATCGACACCGGCCTCACCATTGAACGGAACTGGTTCGCGGGGCTGTTCGCGACCGAGGACCGGGAGACCGGCATGCGCAGCTTCGTCGAGGACGGTCCGGGCAAGGCCAAGTTCCGCTGAAACACCTGGTGTTGACGGGACGTCTGGGGTTTGGCCGGGACGTGATGCCCCTTGTGGGGGAACGAGACCCGGCTTAAATGCGCCTTAAGGCAGCCTTGTTGGGGCCTTCCGACGGCTCTGCGTGCGGCGGTCGTCGTCGCAGGTCAGCAGGCACGGCCCGGAACCTTAACTGCCTTTGGCATATGTCCCGGCGCGGGGATGGAACCGACGATTCCGGACAGCTCATTCCGTCGGTTCCACCCCCGTGACCGTCAAGTAGCAGCCATGATGGGGGCATGGCGGGCCTCGAAGGAATGGAGCAGCCGCGGCCGCGGAGCGATCCGGCCGCCGCGCCCCCGGGCATCCCCGACGCGGACCCGGACCGGACACCGGCTTCCCGCAGACCGCTGAACGCGGTACCCGAACCGGCCGGGGAGCAGACCCTCGGCGAGGTCCGGCTCCCCTCGCGCCCCCAGTCCGCCGGGATCGCCCGCCGGCTGACCGCCGCCGTCCTCCTCAGGCAGTGGTCCCTGACGCCCCAGCTCGCCGAGCACGCCGTGCTGCTGGTCTCCGAACTCGTCGGCAACGCCGTACGGCACACCGGCGCCCGCACCTTCGGGCTGCGGATGCTCCGGCGCCGCGGCTGGGTCCGCATCGAGGTGCGCGACCCGTCCCGCGGCCTGCCGTGTCTGATGCCGGTGCAGGAGATGGACATCAGCGGCCGCGGGCTCTTCCTCGTCGACAAGCTCTCCGAACGCTGGGGCGTGGATCTGCTGCCCCGCGGCAAGACCACCTGGTTCGAGATGCGGATCGCCGACCGCTGAACGCCGTTCCCGTACCGCCGGACCCGCGGGCCGCGACAGGCGCCGGGGCCCGGCGGTGCGCCGTGCGCGCGGCGACGGTCCGTAGGATGGGCTGTTGATGCTCGCGCCAGGTACGGAGAGGAAGGACATGCACCATGTGCGCCGGTCGGCCGCGCTGACGCTGCTGCTCCTCCTCACCGTCGCCTTCGGGCCGCTGCTCTGCCGCAGCGGCGGCGACCTGGCCTGGCTGGAGGGCCGGGCGGCGACGGCCACCACGGCCTGGCGGACGGCTGACGCCGCGCCGGCGGCCGCCCCGGATGCCACGGCCCCGGACCGGCCCGCCACCGGGCGGCCCGCCGCCGCGCACGGCGGCCCGCGGCTCGACCCCGACGCCCCCCTCGCCGTCGCCCAGGCACCCAAGCGCTGTTCGGGCCGGCACGCGCCGTCGCCCGACGAGTCCGCCCCGCTGCCCGCACCGCAGCGCGGTGAGCCGCTCGCCCCCGCGACCACCGGGGCGGGCCCGCTCACCATGGACCTGCCCGCGCAGTGCGCGCTCGCCCGGCCGCCGACGGACAGCGCCGCCGCCACCGACCACACCGCGCTCCTCCCCGTACTGCGGATATAGGCCGCTGCCCCGACGCACCCGGCCCTGACCCTCCCCTCCGTACGTCTGGAGCTTCCGCATGCCCGCTTCCCTCCCTCCCGCCCGCAAACTGGCCGCCATCGGCGCGGTCATCGCCCTCGTCGTCGCCGTGATCGCCATCGGTGTCGCGGTCGGCACGTCCGTCGAGGGCGGCCGTGACACCGGCCGCGCCGACACCCCCGAGGCCGCCGCCTCCAGCGGTCCCGAGGAGGACCCCGCCCAGCAGAAGATGTTCGACGACCTCGCCGAGCGGACCAGCCGGCGCGCGGACGGCGACCCGCTGGCCGTCGGCAAGAAGGACGCCCCGGTGGTCCTGGTCGAGTACGCCGACTACCAGTGCTCGTTCTGCGGCCGCTTCACCCGCGAGACCCAGCCGGACCTGATCAAGAAGTACGTCGACGCGGGCACCCTGCGCATCGAGTTCCGCAACTTCACCGTCTTCGGCGCGCACTCCGAGCGGGCCGCCCGCGCCTCCTGGGCCGCCGGGCAGCAGGGGAAGTTCTGGCAGCTGCACGACGCGCTGTACGCCAAGACCCGCAAGGGTGCGGCGCTCGCCGAGGACAAGCTCGTCGACCTGGCCCGCAGCAGCGGCGTGCCCGACCTCGACAAGTTCCGTTCGGACATGAAGAGCGCGGACGCCGACCGGGCGCTGAAGAAGGATCAGGACGAGGGCTACCAGCTCGGTGTGCAGTCCACCCCGTCCTTCCTGGTCAACGGCCGGCCGGTCGCCGGGGCGCAGCCGTACGAGGTCTTCGCGCAGGCCGTCGAGCAGGCCGCCGACCGCGCCGGGCACGGGCCCGGGGCCAAGGGGGCCGCGAAGTGAACGACATCGGCTATCTCGCGGCGTTCCTGGGCGGTGCGCTCGCCCTGCTCAGCCCGTGCAGCGCACTGCTGCTGCCGGCGTTCTTCGCGTACTCGCTGTCCACGCCCGGCCGGCTGGTGGCCCGTACCGGTGTGTTCTACCTGGGACTGGCCACCACCCTGGTGCCGCTCGGCGCGGCCAGTACGGCGGCCAGCCGGCTGTTCAACGGCCACCGTGACCTGCTGATCTCCGTCGGCGGCTGGGTGGTCGTCGCGATGGGCCTGGCCCAGATCCTCGGTCTGGGCTTCGCCTCCCGGCGCGCCCAGGCGGCCGCCGCCCGGATCACCCCGCGCTCCGCCGTCTCCACCTTCCTGCTCGGCTGTGTCTACGGCCTGGCCGGCTTCTGCGCGGGCCCGATCCTCGGCGCGGTGCTGACGGTGACGGCGGTCAGCGGCTCACCGGTGTACGGCGCCTCGATGCTCGCCGTCTACGCGCTGGGCATGGCGCTGCCGCTGTTCGTGCTGGCGCTGCTGTGGGACCGCTGCCAGCTCGGCACCCGGGGCTGGCTGCGGGGCCGCGAGTTCACCCTCGGCAGGCTGCGGCTGCACACCACCTCGCTGCTGTCCGGGGTGTTCTTCATCGGCATCGGCGTGCTGTTCCTGCGCTTCAACGGGACCAGCGCACTGCCCGGAATCCTCGACGCGGACAGCGAGTTCCGGGCCGAGGAATGGGCGACGCGGATCGGCAACGGCGTCCCGGACACCGTCCTGATCGCCGTGGCGGCGCTGGTCGTCGCCGCGGTGCTCGGCCGGTTCGCGCTGCGGCCGGAGAAGAAGCAGCGGGACGGCACCGAATAGCCGGGGACGGGAGCGGGGCGCCGAGGGGGCGGTGCCCCGCGCCCCGGGCTCACCGCCCCGCGGTGCCCCGGGGCGCACGTCCCCCTCCCGTCCCGGGCCTCAGAGCCACACGTTGTCGTTGACCGAGCCCAGGCCCGTACCGGACAGCCGCCGGTGGAGGGCCAGCGCCTGATCCTCGGTCAGCGAGGCGACATGGTCGGCCGCGGCACGCAGCCGGTCGCCGTGCAGCGCCAGCTCCTCGGCGCGGTCCGGCGGCAGCAGCTCGGGCGCGTCATGGGACCAGCGCAGCAGCTCGCTCACCACCCGCCGCTTGCCGTGCTGCTGGGTGGCCAGCGCCGGGCGGTCGATGACGTAGCACCACACCAGCTCCTTGAGCAGATCGCAGGCGGCCCGCCGGTCCGGCGGGATCACCAGCCGCGCCCCGTAACGGATCGCCGCCGCGCCGCCCACCTCCAGCTCGATGCCTCGGGTGAAGTACGAGATCAGGTCGGCGGTGCGGCGGTTGACCGCCACCGCGTCCTCATGGCTGCCGCTGTACGGTGCCGGGACCGCCAGCCGCTTGCCGATGTCCGCCATCATCACCAGCGCCGCCGCCCGGTCGAAGACCTCGCCCGCCCGTGCCCGCTTGGCCTGCACGTAGTCCAGGAAACGGCAGGTCTCCCGCTCGGTGTCGCTGCCTGCGGCACCGTCCGGCGGGAACAGCGCGGCCAGCGGGATCAGGCCCGTGCGGTAGAAGTCCTCGACGTCATGGCAGGCGTAGGTGACATCGTCCGCCCAGTCCATGACCTGTTCCTCGACCGGCACGGCGGAGTCCGTACGGCCGGCCCGCACCCAGGAGAACGCCTCCCGGTCGGCGACGTACACGCCCCACTTCACATGCCGCGCCGGGTCCTGGTCGACGGGCGCCCGCTCCCAGGGGTACTTCGTGGCGGCGTCCAGACAGGCGCGGGTCAGATGCAGCCCGCGGTGGCCCGGGTACTTGTGGGCGGCGAGGAAGGTCAGCACCCGCAGGGTCTGGGCATTGCCCTCGAAGCTGTCCAGCACGCCGTCCGCGAAGTGCAGCTCGTCCATCGTGGCGCGCAGTGCCAGCTCACCCGCGTGCCCGAAGGGGGGATGGCCGATGTCGTGCGCCATGCACGCCGCCTCGACGAGCGCCGGATTCGGCCCGCCGTACTGCCGCTCCAGCCGCTCCGCCATCCGCCGGCCGAGCTGCGCCACCTTCATCGAGTGCGTCAGCCGGGTGTGGTACGCGCCCAGCTCGGCGCTCGCCACCACCTGGCTCTTGCCGGCCAGCGCCCGCCACTGCGTCGAGTACAGGATGCGGTCGACATCGTGCTCGAACCCGGACCGCTGCCCGTCGTCGGGCACCCGCCGCCGCAGGGAGTGCTGTTCGAGGTCCTCATCGCTGTATCTGGCAGGTCGCATGCGCGGATGGTAGTCCTGCCCCGCCCACGGGGTCCCGTCGCGGTCGTCCGGGGCACCCCTGAGGCACCCCTGAGGCACCCCTGAGGCACCCCCTAAGCACTCAGGCGTCGCCGCCAGCGCGGATGCGGACGGGCGTACGGGCGGGTGTGCGGGGGGTGGGCGTCGGCCCGGCGCCGGCGGTCGTTGCAGAGCAGGCACTTCCCGTAGCCCGGCGGAAGGGGGTCTTCCGGGTCGCCGTACAACGGGTCGACGGCGCCGTGCGGATGCAGGGCGCAGCCGGTCGGGCCGGTCTCCGCGCCCAGCGAGCCGGCGGCGGTCAGTGCTTGCCGGAGGACGTCGACGAGCTGGTCCGCGTCCCGCCGGGTGGGCGCGGACTGCAGGGCCGAGGCAAGGTCGGAGGCGGTGGTCAGCGCGGTCTGGAGTTCGCGCAGGTTTGCGTAACCCATGTCCCGGAGCGTAGGCGGACCCACTGACAGTTGATCTTCCGATCGCACTTCGCGGCTTCCCATGGCCGCATGCATGCCCGCCCGGACCCACGATTTAGCACCGGGACGGTGACGATCCCCTAGCCGGGCCATGACATGACGGGGTGGGGTGGTGCGGGGCGAGCGGGGGTGGGTTGGGCGCGTGGGGGGTCGTTGAGGGGGCGGGGCCGATTCGAGGGTGCTGCTCCCCCCCCACCCCCGAACCCACCCCCCGCCCCCTCCCCCGAAGGGGGAGAGGGGGAGGGGGCGGGGGAGAGCTCTGAGGCCGCGTGGAGCGGTCCCTCGCGGAGCGGCCGTGTGGAGCGGCCTCCCACCGAACGGACCCTCACAGAGCACTGTGTGGAGCGACCCGTCACGGAGCAGCCGTCTGGAGCGCCCCCTCACGGAGCAGCCGTCTGGAGCGCCGGCCCCCCACGGAGCAGCCGTGGCGCGCCCCCTCACGGAGCGATCGGCAGTGCCCGCTTGTGTTCCGTGAGGCGGTAGCGGCGGACGATGGCCTGGGCGGCCGCCTCGTCGACCGGCCCGCCCTCCAGGAAGGCGTCGATCTGGTCGTAGCTCACGCCGAGCGCGTCCTCGTCGGGCTTGCCCGGGTCGAGCGTCTCCAGGTCGGCCGTCGGCACCTTGTGGACCAGCTCCTCCGGGGCGCCCAGGGCTGCCCCCACGGCGCGTACCCGGCGCTTGGTCAGCCCGGTGAGCGGCACGACGTCGGCCGCGCCGTCGCCGAACTTGGTGAAGAACCCGGAGACCGCCTCGGCCGCGTGGTCGGTGCCCACGACCAGGCCGTCGTGGGCACCGGCGACCGCGTACTGCGCGATCATGCGCTGCCGGGCCTTGATGTTGCCCTGCACGAAGTCCTGGTGGTGGGCGTCGCGGAAGGTGAGCCCGCCGTCCAGCGCGGCCTGCAGCGCCGCGTCGCTCGCCGGGCGGATGTCGACGGTCAGCTCCCGGTCGGCGCGGATGAACTCCAGCGCGCGCCGGGCGTCCTTCTCGTCCGCCTGGACGCCGTACGGCAGCCGCATCGCGTAGAACGTGGCCTCGTGCCCGGCCGCGCGGGCCCGCTCCACGGCGAGCTGGCAGAGCCGGCCCGTGGTCGTGGAGTCCACGCCGCCGCTGATGCCCAGGACCAGCGAGCGCAGGCCCGTAGTGGTCAGCCGCTCCGTGAGGAACGTCACCCGGCGCTCGATCTCCTGCCCGGCGTCGAACGACGCGGTCACCTGGAGATCCCGGGCGATCTCCTGCTGCAGGGCCTTGGACGCCGGGTCGCTCACGGCTGCTCCTCACATCTCTCGTGCTGCGTCCCGCGGTGGCGGTGACGCGCTGTTCCTGTGGCCTGTACGCGGTGTTTCCCCGCCGCGTACGTGCGGTGCCTGGCGACGCGCGACGGCGCGCCGGTAGGAAACCTTATGCCGGGTGCGCCCACTTCTTGAGGGCGGCCTTGGTGGAGAAGTCCGCGACGTCCTTGTCCAGCGGCTCGTCGGTGTACTGGTGGATGCGCCACTTCGCCTTGATCCGCGGATGCCCGGCCGAGACGTAGTCGGCGATCCACAGGCCGTCGGCCGCGTAGGACGTGGTGTCGTGGTTGAGCCAGAAGTCGCGGTTGCAGTAGAGCAGCACCCGGTGGGTGGGGCGCAGCCGCTTCACCTCGGCCAGGAACTGGTCCTTCTGTGCATTGCTCGCATAGGTCCCCTCGCCGGTGCGTTCCCAGTCGCAGGCCAGAAGGTCGCCCTGGACGGATACGCACTTCTCGACGAAGTATTTCGCCTGGGCCGCGATATTCCCCGGCCACAGAAAGTGGTAGAAACCGACTACACAGCCCGCTTTACGTGCCTTTGACGCCTGCGCGGACTGGTGCGGGTTGATGTAGGAGCGGCCTTCTGTGGCCTTGACGAAAACGAAGTCCAGCCCCGCGGTGGAATACGAGGGGTTGTAGGAGCTGACATCGACACCGTGCAGCATGAGCGGCCTCCTGCCGTTCGGACCTGCGGATTCGAAGCGTCAACTGCTCGAAGCGTCAACTGCGTTGCCGTGTTCCGGGCGTGCCGTGATCGGCTTTTCCGTGGCCCGGTGCGGTGATCCGGTGCGGTGATCCGGCGATTCTGTGTGCCGTGCGATTCAGTTTCGTTTCCAGCAGTTCAGCATGTTTGCCACCGGTGACGCCAGATCGTGGACAGGAAGTTCCTTGTGCCGCGGTCAAGTTGTGGCGGGCCGGTCTCACCGGCCCTGTTGCCCGGGGCGGGATTCAGCGTCGCAGGGCGCGCCGCAGCAGACGTCGTGCGCGGGCGCGGGCCCGCCCCACGGTCCGTTGCCACGCCCGCCGTCCGCGCGTCGACCGCAGTTCCCCGAAGAGGACTTGGTAGCGCTCGGCGATCGGCTCCGGGTCGTAGCGGTGCGAACTCTGCCGCGCGCGCTCGGCCATGGTGCGGCGGCGTTCGGGGTCCTCTATCAGGGTGAGCAGCGCGCCGGCCAGCGCCCGGCCGTCGCCGCGCGGGACCAGCAGCCCGTCCGTGCCGTCGCTGATGATCTCTGCCGGGCCCAGCGGGCAGTCGGTGCTGACCACCGGCACCCCGCAGCGCATCGCCTCGACGAGGGTCATGCCGAACGACTCGGCGTCCGAGGCGGAGGCGACGATCGAGGCCTTGGCGAACTCCGCCTCGATCGGCGAGCGCGGCCCGGTCAGTTCCGCGTTCCCGCCCAGCCCGAGCCCGTCGATCAGGCTCTGGAGCTGGGCCCGTTCGCCCCCGCCGCCGTGTATCCGCAGCCGCCAGTCGGGGTGCTTGGCGGCGACCGCGGAGAACGCCTCGATCAGCAGGTCGAAGCGCTTGCCGCGGACCAGCCGGCCGGCCGCCGCGATCACCTTCGAGGTGCCCTCGGACTGCGGCCCGTCCGGCGCGGGCACGATGTTGGGCACCGCCAGGACCCGTACGCCGGGCAGCGGCATCCGCGCGCGGTAGACCGCGGCGTCCGCCTCGGTGGTGGTGACCACGGCGTCCAGCGTCCGGTAGTGGTGGGCGAGTTCGGTGCGGAGCCGCTTGCTGTGGGCGTCGTGCCGGAGGTGCTCCTGGGCGATCCGCAGTGCCCGGCGGGGGCCGAACCGGGCCAGGTAGACGTTGATGCCGGGCCGGGTGCCGATCAGCACATCCGCGTCGGTGGTGCGCAGCAGTTCCGCGGCGCGGACGTCGACCAGCCGGCTGTACTGGTGGTGCCGCTTCTCGGCGAGCGGGAAGTCCTGCGCGGGTTCACCGAACAGCGGGTCGGCCATGTCCGCGCTGCCGACCCGGGTGTCCACCAGCGGCACCAGCCGCACCCGGGGGTCCACGGTGAACCGCGGGACCTCACGGTGCCGCAGCATCGAGACGATCTCGACGTCGTGCCGGCCGGCGAGCGCGGCGGCGAGGTTGAGGGTGGTGCGGACCGTGCCGCCGATGGCATAGGCGTTGTGCAGCAGGAGGGTGATCTTCATGCGGTGTGGCGTCTTCCCCGAGGTGTGCCGAGTCATTCCGTCCGGCCGGTACGCGCGCGGCCGGTCGGCGCGGCCGGACGGTCCGGCACGGGGCCACCGTGTCGCCACGGGGTAAGCCGAGGGCGTGGCCCGGGTGAGAGCCCGGTAAGAACCAGGGGTGAGAGCCGGGTAAGAAAGCCCCCGCCCCACCGGCCGCCCTGCAGGCCGCCACCGGGCCCTTGGCAGACTTGCCGGGTGACCCACTCCGTACTGCTCGCCGAGGACGACCGCCCCATCCGCACCGCGCTGGAGCGTGCCCTGACCCTGGAGGGATACCAGGTCACGGCGGTCGCCGACGGCATCCAGGCGCTGGCCGCCGCACACCGCGAGCGGCCGGACGTGATCCTGCTGGACGTGATGATGCCCGGGATCGACGGGCTCCAGGTGTGCCAGGTGCTGCGCGCCGAACAGGACCGCACCCCGATCCTGATGCTGACCGCCCGGGTCGAGACCGCCGACCGGATCGCCGGCCTGGACGCCGGGGCGGACGACTACGTGGTCAAGCCCTTCGAGGTCGAGGAGGTCTTCGCCCGGCTGCGGGCGCTGCTGCGGCGGACGACGGCCGGCCCGGCCGCGGCGGAGGACGGCGGGGGCCCGGCGGCCGCGTTCGATGGTGCCGAGGAGCCCGGTGAGGCGGGCGGGGGCGCGGAAGCGGGCGGGGCGTACGAGGCCCGGGTGGCGGACAGCGGTGTCGTCGAAGCCGCGGACCTGCGGATCGACGGTCCCTCGCGGCGCGCCTGGCGCGGTGAGCGGGAGCTGGAGCTGACCCGGACCGAGTTCGAGCTGCTGGAGCTGCTGGCCCGCAACGCCGGGATCGTGCTGGACCATTCGACGATCTACGACCGGATCTGGGGGTACGACTTCGGCCCCGGCTCCAAGAACCTCGCGGTGTACGTGGGCTATCTGCGGCGCAAGGTCGATGTCCCGGGCAGCCGCCCGCTGATCCAGACGGTGCGTGGCGTCGGCTACGTGCTGCGGGAGGACTGAGGTGTCCGGGCCCCGCGACCGCGCCGCGACCGGGCGCCGCCGGCCGGGCGGCCGGCTGCGGGCCCGCCTGCGTTCCTGGCGGCGCGGCGGATCGGCGGCCTGGCTGCGCACCCGCAGGCCCGCCAGTCTGCGCACCGCCTTCGCGGTGGCGTTCGCGGCCGGCGCCGCCGCGGTGACCGTGCTCGTCGGCTTCCTCAGCTACGACGCGGCGGCCCGGCTCGTACGGGTCGACGAGAAGTCGGTGTTCTCGCAGGTCGTCCGCGATCTCCGGGTGCAGGTCCGGGAGAAGCCGTTCGCGCCCGGCGACTACGCGACCTCCGAACCCGGCCACGACGGGCCGCGCGACGAACTCACCCGGCCGAGCCGTACCGACGTCCAGGTCCTGGGCGCCGGCGGCCGGATCGTGGAACACGGGCGGCCGGTGCTCCCGGCCGGTGCCGCGGAGCGCCGGATCGCCGCCGACGACCGGGCCGGCCAGCACGCGGAACGGGAGGCGGACATCGGCGACGAGGAGTACCACGTCGCCACCGTCGCGCTCGGCGGCGGCCGCGGCGCGGTGCAGGTCGCCCAGAAGTTCAGCGAGACCGAGGACCTGCTCTCCGCGCTCCAGCAGCGCACCGCCCTGCTGGCCGCCGCGGTCATCACGCTGGCCGGAGCGGGCGGCTGGTGGCTGGCGCGCCGGATCACCGGCCGGCTGGTGCGGCTGACCGCGGTCGCCGAGAGCGTGGCGGAGCACGGGCGGCTGGACGTCCCGGTCCCGGTGGCCGGCCGTGACGAGGTCGCCCGGCTGGGGCGCGCCTTCGACGACATGCTCGGCCGGCTGGCCAGCGCCGTCCAGGACCAGCAGCGCCTCGTCCAGGACGCCGGCCACGAGCTGCGCACCCCGCTGACCTCGCTCCGTACGAACATCTCGCTGCTCAAGCGGTTCGACGAACTCCCCTCGGACGCCCGCGAGGAGCTGCTGGCCGACCTGGCGGGTGAGGCCCGCGAACTCAGCGACCTGGTCAACGAGCTGGTGGATCTGGCCGCCGGGACGCGCGATGACGACCCGCTCGCCGAGGTGGGGCTGGCCGAGGTCGCGGAGAAGGCGGCCGCCTCGGCCCGCCGCCGCACCGGCCGCGAGATCACCGTACGGACCGTCCGCCCGGCGGTGGTCGAGGGCCGGCCGGCCGCGCTGCACCGCGCGCTCACCAACCTGCTGGAGAACGCCGCCAAGTTCGACGCGGGCGGCACGGCACCGATCGAGGTCGTGGTCACCGGCGCCCGCGTCGAGGTCCTCGACCGCGGCCCCGGCATCGCGGACGCCGATCTCACCCGGGTCTTCGACCGCTTCTACCGCGCCGCCGCCGCCCGAGGCCTGCCCGGCTCCGGCCTCGGCCTCGCCATCGTCCGCGAGATCGCCACCACCCACGGCGGCCACGCCTTCGCCACCCACCGCCCCGGCGGCGGCGCCACCCTCGGCTTCACGGTCGGCACCGGGGCGGGCGCGGGGGTGAGGAACGCGGGGGCACCCGGCGGCCGGTTGGGACCGGAGAAGCCCCCGGCGTAGGGGGCTGGACTCCGGTCCCGCCTGACCGGGCGTCGTCGGCCCTCCTTACGCGGGGGAGTTGGCTTCGGTCATCGCATGCTGCTGTCTTCGACGGTGTCAGGGGCCACGGGCTGCGTGAAAGTGCCATCGCCGGTGACTGCGCGGGTTCTCGGAATCCAGCGCAGGGCGAACACGGCGAGTGCGCCGTGCAGGACGCCCGCGACGGCGGAGGCGGCGTGCAGACCGCTGACGAAGGCGCTCTTCGCGTCAGTGATCACCGCAGGCGCGAGGCCGGGGATCTGGAGTGTCTCGCTGAGGGTGCCGGCGACGTCCGGTCCCCGGAGCCGGAAGACGAGGGCGGCCAGCGAGCCGAGGAGCGCGATCCCGAGGGCGTTGCCGATCTCGTTGCCGGTCTCGGCGATCGCTGCCGCGGACCCGGCGCGTGCTGCGGGAACCGCAGCGACGGCGGTGTCGGCGACGAGGCTGAAGGAGATGCCGTAGCCGACGCCGGCGACGACGGTGGACACGAGGTACCAACCGGTCCCGCCGGAAGCGCTGGTGAGCAGCAGCGGAAGCGAACCTGCGGCGATGAGGACATGGCAGGTGACGAGCGCGGCGCGGGTGCCGATACGTGCGGCCAGCGCCGGTGTGACGACGCAGGTGACGGTGAGCACGGCGGCGCCGGGGAGCGCGACGAGAGCCGCCTTGAGAACGGACAGCCTGAGGACGGACTGGAGGTAGATGCCGCCGAGGTAGGCCACCGCCGACCACGCGGCCAGCGGCAGCAGCCCGGTGAGGGCCGCGATCGTGAACACCCGGTCGCGGAAGAGGCGGAAGTCGAGCAGCGGGTGTGCGAGGCGGAGCTGCCGCCTGGCGAACCACCCCAGGGTGACGGCGCCGACGACCCCTGTGGCCACCGTTTTCGCTGTCGGTCCCGCTGCGGCGGCGTGCTTGATCGCGTAGACGGTCAGCAGGATGCCCGCGGCGGAGAGCGGAACGCTCAGAACGTCGATGCGGCTGCTCCGGGTGGTGGGTACCTCGCGCAGCAGGACCGGGGCCAGCAGCAGGAACAGCAGGACGACGGGGAGATTGAGCAGGAAGACCGATCCCCACCAGAAGTGGTTCAGCAGCTGTCCGCCGAGGGCCGGGCCGACCGCGAACCCGGCGGCGAAGGTGGCCGCGAAGATCCCGATCGCGCTCGCCCGCCGGCGTGGGTCGGTGAACAGCGCGCCGAGTACCGCCAGCGCCGATGGCAGCAGCGTGGCACCGGCCACGCCCATCAGCGCCCGGAACGCGATCAGCAGTTCCGGTCCGGGGGCGAACGCCGCGCCCGTCGAGCCGGCACCGAACAGCGCCGCGCCGGCCATCAGCAGCTTCAGCCGCCCGTAGCGGTCGCCGACGCTCCCGAACGCGATGAGCAGGGACCCCACCGCGAACCCGTAGACATCCAAGATCCACAACGTCTGGTCGGCGCTCGGCGACAGTGCCTCGGCAACCGCGGGCATCGCCAGGAACAGGACCGAACCGTCCATCGCGACCAGCAGGACCGGGCCGAGCACCACCAGCAGGCCGAGCCACGCCCGCAGGCCGGGTGGGTGAGAAGCACGCCGTTCATTCATGCCTCTGACGGTGCGGTGCCCTCCGCCCGGCAACCAGCCCAGCGTCATGGGTACACCTGTCAGGGACACCCAGGAGCGGACCGTCGCGCCTACGCTCGCAGTCATGGAGCTGGAGAGCCTCGGGGCCTATCTCAGGAGCCGCCGCGACCGGGTCACCCCCGCCGCCGCCGGACTGCGCACCTACGGAACCGCCCGCCGGGTAAAGGGACTTCGCCGCGAGGAGCTGGCACACCTGGCCGGTGTGAGTGCCGGCTACTACACACGGCTGGAACAAGGCCAGGCCGGTACGGCCTCCAGGCAGGTCCTCGACGCGCTCGCGGGTGTGCTCCAGCTCGGTCCGGTCGAGACCGCCCACCTTCACAACCTCGCCCGTCAGCCCACCATGTCCCGCCTGGTCCGTCCCCGCCCCGAAAGGCCGCACCCCCGCGTACTGGCGCTGCTGGCTTCCCTGGGGGAGACCGTGCCGGCCGTCGTGCTCGGCCGCCGTGGAGACGTGCTGGCCTGGAACCGCACCGGTCATGCCCTCATGGCGGAACACGTCGACTTCGACGCGCCCCAGGATCTCGCGCGACGCCCGTCCGTCCCCCGGATGTTCTTCCTCGACTCCCTCACCCGCGACTTGCATCGGAACTGGGCCGAACTGGCCCGCACCCACGTCGCCTACCTGCGGCTCACCGCGGGCAGGTATCCCACCGACGCCCGGTTGGCCGAACTCATCGGCGAACTCGCCATGCGCAGCCACGACTTCGCCGCACTATGGGCCAAGGGCGATGTCGCGGACTGCACCGTGGGCGGCATGCGTCTGCACCACCCAACGGTCGGAGCGGTCGACGTCGACTACCAGGTATGGCTCCAGCCCGAGAGCCCCGACCACCGGCTCGAGGTCTACACACCCAACGACGGCGCCTCGGCCGACGCGCTGCGGCTGTTGTCCGCCCGAACGGCCGCCGAGCAGCAGGAACCTGAGGTCTCGCGCTCACAGGGCGGCTAACGGGGCCAGGATCACGGTGCCGTACCGGGGCCGGGCCGCGGGCCCTCCGGCCCCTCAGGGGTGTCGTCCCCCGCCGTCTCCAGGAGGGCCCGAAGCAACTGCGCGTCCTCGCTGGTCAGTTGGGCGACGAAGCGGGCGAGCGCGGTGCCGCGGTCGGTCTGTTTGGCCAGTTCGCCGTGCATCCGCCGGGCGGTCAGGCCCGCGGAGTCCTGTAGGGGCGAGTACGCGAAGCCGCGGCCGGCCCGGGAGCGGGAGACGGCGCCCTTGTCGTGCAGCCGGGTGAGGATCGTGGTGACGGTGGTGCGCGCGAGCCGCCTGCCCAGTGCGCGCTGTACCTCGGCGGGGCTCAGCGGCCCCTCGGCCGCCCAGAGCACCGTGAGCACGCTCGCCTCCAGCTCACCGGACGGGCGCCGCGGCACGGGTGAGGTCTCCGCCATCGAACGCCCCACCTCCGCGTCGTCTACAGTGCCGTAGATCGTCTACGGGCTGTAGTCGGTTGTCACCGTAGTCGGTCGGGCCGGTCGTACGGCAGGCCCGCAACCCATTATGGGAGGGGCCGCTGACATGGCCGTGGCCATCGCGTTTGCGCAGGTGACAGGGGGTCCGCGGGCTGCGTACGGGCGCGCTGCCGTCGCCTTGCTATGCGTCCGGCAGGGGCCCGTGCTTCGCGTCCGGCCGGGCTCTTCGGTGGCTGGGCCGTGACGCCGTCCGGGCCGGGGCCGGGGCCGGAACCGGGACCCGCGGCGGAGGAGCCGGGACCCGAGCCCGCCCCGCGCCCCCGGCCGCCGGGCCGCCGTCCCTCCACCGCCGCCCTCCTCACCTTCGCCGCCATCTGTGCGGCACTCTTCGCCGCCACGGCCCTGACCGTGTCCGTACGGAACGGCACCCCGCTCGCCGCGGAACGGGCCGCCGTCCGCTGGGCCGCCGCGCATCAGGGGGAGCCGTCGCTCTCCGTGGCGCGGGCGCTGACCGCCACCGGCAGCGGGCCGGTCCCGTATCTGATGGCGGTGCTCGCCGGTCTGCTGGCCGGACGGCGGGCGCGTGGCCGGCTGCGCGCGGTGGGCTGCGCCGTCGCCGTCCTGGCCGTCGGCCAGGCGATCCGTTACGGCCTGATGGAGCTGCTCGCCCGCCCCCGCCCGCCGGGCGCCGACTGGTCGGTGTCCGCCGACGGGTACGCCTTCCCCTCCGGCCACACCACCACGGCGGCGCTGGCCGCCGGCATCCTGGCCTGGGGCATCGCCCGGCGCGCCCGCCCCGCCGTGGCCCGCACCTGGTGCGCGGTGCTGGCCCTCTGGGCCGCCGGAGTCGGGCTCACCCGCGTCTGTCTGGGCGTCCACTGGCCCGGCGATGTCCTCGGCGGCTGGTTCCTGGCGGCCGGACTCCTCGCCCTGGCGCTGCTGTTGGAGCCGTTCGCCCTCCGCCGCCGGGACGACTCCTCGCCGGGCCGGTCCGGAGGCCGCAGACCGGGCGTGGCCGGCGGCCCGTGAGCGGGCCGGTCCGACAGCTCCCGACCGGGTCGGCCCAACGGCTCCCGACCGGGCCCGAGGGCGCCCCACGACCCCCATTCCCATGAAGAGCTGACGATCGGTCCAGGTCTTCCCCAAGGCGGCATGGACGTGTTCCGCGCCGAGCAGCACTGTCCTGGGCGGCCAGGAACGGCGAGGCCGTCCCGCCCGGCGCCGCTCACCGCAGGCACCACCGCAAGCTCAGGGGGAACGCACCGATGAACCAGCCACTCGACACTCCGCCGTCGCGGCGGGCCGCGGACCGTGCCCGTTGCCCGGCCGCCGTCGCCGCGGACCCCACACCGTGCGAGGGGCCGCGGGATGCCGCCACCATCGTCGACCGGCACGGCCGGGAGTCCGCCGGCTGCGTGCACCACTGCGCCCGCCTGCTGGCCGGCCTCGAAGGCGCCCGCGTCCACCCCTTCGTCCCCGCGCCACAGGCCCTGGAGGTCTACTCCCGGGCCCGCGAACTGCCGCCCTTCGCCTGGGAGATCGGCAGATAGCGGCTCAGGCACGGCGCCCCGGGGCACGGAGCCCCTGGGCGCGGGGCCGAAGTCTTCGCGCCCACTTCACGCCTGTTGGCCGGGACATTCGGCCAACAGCGGGAAGGCACTCCGGCCCCGGTCGCTGCCGGGGCTATGAAGAGCGGGCAGAACCAATGCCTCGCTCGCGGGAGCGACGGCCTGCCCGATGCCTGAGGGGAGTGACTGCTGTGCCAGTGCCCACCTGCGTTTTGGGGAGCAGTGGAATCCGTGACTACGTGACACATGGTCACCGTGTGGACATGTTTGTCGAGTTGGGTTCCCTCACCAAGCTGGTGACCGGCACCGTCCTGACCCAGCTCGCCGAAGCGGGGGAGCTGAGCCTGGACGAACCGCTCGAACACCGGCTGGACGAGGTGCCGAAAGGCACCGGAGTCACTCTCCGCCACCTCGCCGAGCACACCTCCGGTCTCCCCAGACTCCCTCCCGGTACGGAAACCTCCGCGCTCGACCCCTACGCGTCCTTCACGGAGCCTGTCCTGCACGAGGTGTTGCGCGGCCTGGACAAGGCGATCACCGGGACGGTGGGCAGCAAGGAGTACTCCAACCTCGGCTACGCGGTGCTCGGTCACGTTCTCACCGCCTCCACCGGCCGCACCTTCCAGCAGCTCACCGACGCACACGTGCTCGCCCCTCTGGGGCTGCCGGCGGGCGCGGCCACCGCCGAACCGCCCTCCGGCCGGCGTCTCGTGGCGACGGGCCTCCTCGGACGCCCCCGGCGCACCTGGACCATGTCGGGGCCGATCCTGCCGGCCGGCGGACTGTGGGCCACCCCCAGCACCGCTGCCCGCCTCGTGGTCGGCCTCGCCGTCGACCGGGTCCTGGGCGATCCGGCCCCGGCCTGGCAGCGCGGCGGGCAGGCCCTGTGGCACCTGGGGGCGACCCGCGACGCCTCGGCCTTCGCCGGGGTGCACGAGGACGGCCGATGGATCTTCATGCACCGCCTCCGCGGAAGCCCCGACCGTACGGAGCGCCTCGCCGTGAAGATGCTCCTGGAGTGCCGGCGGCAGCCGGAGGGCGAGGGCTTCACCGAGAGGCCGGCGTGATGAGTCCCCCGGGGACGCGCGCCCCCCGGGACCTGCCGTCACGTGGGCAGAGAAAAGGCCCTGACGGCGCCGGAGGAAACCCGCGCGCCGGTCAGGGCCTCCGACTCAGCACTCGATGATGTTCACCGCCAGCCCGCCCCGGGCCGTCTCCTTGTACTTGACGCTCATGTCGGCGCCGGTGTCCTTCATGGTCTTGATGACCTTGTCGAGGGAGACGTGGTGGCGGCCGTCGCCGCGCAGTGCCATGCGGGCGGCGGTGACGGCCTTGACCGCGGCCATGCCGTTGCGCTCGATGCACGGGATCTGGACCAGGCCGCCGACCGGGTCGCAGGTCAGGCCCAGGTTGTGTTCCATGCCGATCTCGGCGGCGTTCTCGACCTGCTCGGGGGAGCCGCCCAGGACCTCGGCGAGGCCGCCGGCGGCCATGGAGCAGGCGGAGCCGACCTCGCCCTGGCAGCCGACCTCGGCGCCGGAGATCGAGGCGTTCTCCTTGAAGAGCATGCCGATGGCGCCGGCCGCGAGCAGGAAGCGGATGACGCCTTCCTCGTCGGCGCCGGGCACGAAGTTGACGTAGTAGTGCAGGACGGCGGGAATGATGCCGGCCGCGCCGTTGGTGGGGGCGGTCACCACCCGGCCGCCGGCCGCGTTCTCCTCGTTCACGGCCATCGCGTAGAGGGTGGTCCACTCCATGGCGTGGGCGGTCGCGTCACCTTCGGAACGCAGCTGGCGGGCGGAGTGGGCCGCGCGGCGGCGGACCTTCAGCCCGCCGGGCAGGATGCCCTCGCGGCTCATCCCGCGGCTCACACAGCTCTGCATGACCTGCCAGATCTCCAGCAGTCCGGCGCGGATCTCGTCCTCGGTGCGCCAGGCCTTCTCGTTCTCCATCATCAGGGCCGAGATGGACAGGCCGGTGTCCCGGGCCAGCCGCAGCAGCTCGTCGCCGGTGCGGAAGGGGTGGGTCAGGACCGTGTCGTCGGGCACGATCGGGTTCTCGCCGGCGACGGCGTCCTCGTCGACGACGAAGCCGCCGCCCACCGAGTAGTACGTCTTCTCCAGCAGGGGGGCGCCCGCGCCGTCGTAGGCGAAGAGCGTCATGCCGTTCGCGTGGTAGGGCAGCGCGCGGCGGCGGTGCAGGATCAGCTCGTTCGACTCGTCGAAGTCGATCTCGTGGGCGGCGCCTATTTCCGCGCCCAGCAGCCGCAGCCGCTTGGTGGTGCGGATGCGCTCCACCTCGTCGTCGGCGGATTCCACGTCGACGGTCCGGGGGGAGTGGCCCTCCAGGCCGAGGAGGACGGCCTTGGGGGTGCCGTGGCCGTGGCCGGTGGCGCCGAGCGAGCCGAAGAGCTCGGCGCGCACGCGGACCGTCTCGGAGAGCAGGCCGTCCTTCTTGAGGCGCCCGACGAACATCCGGGCGGCGCGCATCGGGCCCACGGTGTGCGAGCTGGAGGGGCCGATGCCGATGGAGAAGAGGTCGAAGACGGAGATGGCCACGGAGGCGGACTCCCTTGTCTGCTCGTGATGGACGGTGGAGCTGGGGGTGAAGGGGAGATTCTGCGCCGGTTTCCGAGCGTAACGCGGACCCGGCGCGGTGCCGTCAGACGGAGACCATCCGGTCCTCGTCGTGGGAGGTGACGGTGGGTGCCGGGGCGGTTTCGGCGGGGGACGGCTCGCCGGTCAGGCCCCGTGCGTGGGCCCTGACCCCGGAGCGCACCGCCCAGAAGTAGAAGAGCGGGGCGGTGACCGCGATCACAGCGGTGCCCAGCTCGCCAGGGAGGAGACCCCGGCCGCCGAACTCCTCGCCGCCCAGCGCGGAGACCGTGGCCGTCCACACCAGGAAGAGGATCATCCACCAGGCCGGGGCGAACTGCCGCAGCAGGCCCGCCGCCCGGCCGCCCTCGCCGGAAGCGCCGTTGCCCCGTGCGGTCCGGTCCCGGCGCCACAGCACCACGGCGGCGACCGGCGCGGACACCAGCGTCAGCACCGTGATCTTGCCGGTCTCCGGCCACTTCGACCAGTACAGCGCGCAGGCGGCGAAGGCGAAGGTGACCGGGCACAGCACCCCGGCGGCCGGCAGCCGGAACGGACGGGGCAGGTCCGGGCGGGTCCGCCGCAGCACGCCCACCGCGACCGGGCCGATCAGATACGAGATGACCATGGCCGCCGAGACCACCCCGGCCAGCGCCTGCCAGCTGCGGCCGACGGTGAGCAGCAGCAGGACGGAGAAGCCGAGGTTGAGCCACATCGCGGGGCGGGCGGTGCCGTAGCGGGGGTGCACGGCCGCCAGCTTCCGGGGGAAGAACCCGGTCTCGGCGAGGTTGGTGACCATGTAGGCGGCCGAGGCGACATTGGCGATGTTGGACCCGGCCGGCGAGATGAAGGCGCCGAACTGGAGCATGGTGACCACCCAGTGCAGCATCAGCAGCCCCGCCAGGTCGGCGAACGGCGAGTTGAGGTTCACGCCCTGCCAGCCGCCGGACCGCTCCAGCAGCTCCGGCGGCACCGAACCGAGGTACGCGGCCTGCAGCGCCAGGTAGATCACCAGGCCCAGCGCGAGCGCGCCGACCAGGGCGAGCGGGATGGCCCGGCCCGGGTTCTTGGCGGCCCCGCCGAGGTTGACCACGGCCTGGAAGCCGTTGAAGGCGAAGACCACACCGCAGGTGGTGACGGCGGTGAGCACGGCCGGCCAGCCGTACGGGGCGAAGCCGCCGTGCGCGGTGAAGTTCGAGGTGTGGAAGCCGGACCCGATCAGGGCGACCACCGCCAGCACCGGGATGGCGAACTTGACCAGGGTGAGCACCGTGTTGGCGCGGGCCAGCAGCTGGACCGACCAGAAGCAGGTCAGCCAGAGCGCGAGGGTCAGCACCAGCGCCATCGCGGTGCCGGACAGGGTCAGCTGATGGGTGGCCGGATCGACCAGGCCCTTCGCCCAGTCGAAGCTCCAGGACGTCATGTACTGGGTGGCCGCGATCGACTCGATCGGGATCAGTGAGGCGGTCGCGATCCACACCGCCCAGCCGGTGAGGAAGCCGAGGACCGGGCCGTGCGAGAGGTGACCGTAGCGGGCCATCCCGCCGGGGATCGGGTAGGCGGAGCCGACCTCCGCGTACGACATCGCGATCATGCCGATGAAGATCACGCCGATCACCCAGGCGACCAGTGCGGCGGGGCCCGCCACCTGGGCGGCGGAGCCGGCTCCGAAGAGCCATCCGGAGCCGAAGATCGAGCCTATGCCGATCATGATCAGGGCGAAGAGGCTGAGCCCCTTGCGCCCGCCGGCGCTCATGTCCATGGAAAGTGTCGTCCGTCCTGGTGGTGCCGCATGCCCCCTCGCTGCCGAAGGGCCGTTGACGTATGCCGCCGACACCTTATTTCGGCCAAATGACGAGAATGGCACCGCACTGCCGGCGCCCCGGCGCGCACCGGCCCCCGCACACCGTGAGCCCGGGGCCAACAGCCCCGGGCTCACGGCCCGTTCACGCCCGGACCGCCGTCAGCCGGCGGTCCGGGAGATCACCGCATGAGACGCGTCACAGCGCCGGGTAGAGCGGGAACTTCCCCGCGAGCGCGGTGACCCGGGCCTTGAGGGCCTCGGCGTCGTAGCCGGGCTTGAGGGCCTCGGCGATGATGTCGGCGACCTCGCGGAAGTCCTCGGCCTGGAAGCCGCGGGTGGCCAGGGCCGGGGTGCCGATCCGCAGGCCGGAGGTGACCATCGGCGGGCGCGGGTCGTTCGGGATCGCGTTGCGGTTGACGGTGATGCCGAGCTCGTGGAGGAGGTCCTCGGCCTGCTGGCCGTCCAGCTCGGAGTCGCGCAGGTCGACCAGGACGAGGTGGACGTCGGTGCCGCCGGACAGCACCGAGACGCCGTGCTCCTTGACGTCGTCCTGGACGAGGCGCTCGGCCAGGATGCGGGCGCCGTCCAGGGTGCGCTGCTGGCGCTCCTTGAAGTCCTCGGACGCGGCGACCTTGAAGGAGACGGCCTTGGCGGCGATGACGTGCTCCAGCGGGCCGCCCTGCTGGCCGGGGAAGACCGCGGAGTTGATCTTCTTGGCCAGCTCCTGGGTGGACAGGATCACACCGCCGCGGGGACCGCCGAGGGTCTTGTGGGTGGTGGTGGTGACCACGTGGGCGTGCGGCACGGGGGAGGGGTGCAGACCCGCCGCGACCAGGCCGGCGAAGTGCGCCATGTCGACCATGAGGTAGGCACCCACCTCGTCGGCGATCCGGCGGAAGGCGGCGAAGTCGAGCTGGCGCGGGTAGGCGGACCAGCCGGCCACGATCAGCTTGGGACGGTGCTCCTTGGCGAGGCGCTCGACCTCCTCCATGTCGACCAGGTTCGACTTCTCGTCGACGTGGTAGGGCACCACGTTGTAGAGCTTGCCGGAGAAGTTGATCTTCATGCCGTGGGTGAGGTGGCCGCCGTGGGCGAGGTTGAGGCCCAGGATGGTGTCGCCCGGCTTGATGAGGGCGAACATGGCGGCGGCGTTGGCCTGCGCACCGGAGTGCGGCTGGACGTTCGCGGCCTCGGCGCCGAAGAGCGCCTTGATGCGGTCGATGGCGATCTGCTCGACCACGTCGACGTGCTCACAGCCGCCGTAGTAGCGGCGGCCGGGGTAGCCCTCGGCGTACTTGTTGGTGAGGACGGAGCCCTGGGCCTCCATGACGGCGACGGGGGCGAAGTTCTCCGACGCGATCATTTCGAGGGTGGACTGCTGGCGGTGGAGCTCGGCGTCGACGGCGGCGGCGACGTCGGGGTCGAGCTCATGGAGGGAGCTGTTCAGAAGCGACATGAGATCTTCCTGGGGAGTCAGGCGGTGCGCGGGGCCCCCGGACGGGGTCCGGGGGGCTTCCGCACGGGCGGTGGCGGGTCGGAGGTCCCCCGTCCGGGCGACGCCGGGAGCGGGGGCGAGCCGGGGCTCAGCTCTGGATGAAGGCGGCGTACTCGTCGGCCGAGAGCAGGTCGCCCGGCTCGCCGCTGATCTTCACCTTGAACAGCCAACCGCCCTCGAACGGGGCGGAGTTCACCAGCGAGGGGTCGGCGACGACGTCCTCGTTGATCGCGGTGATCTCACCGTCGACGGGCGAGTAGAGGTCGCTGACCGACTTCGTCGACTCCAGCTCGCCGCAGGTCTCGCCCGCCGCGACCGTGGAACCGACCTCAGGGAGCTGGACGAACACGACGTCGCCGAGCGCGTTGGCCGCGTGCTCGGTGATGCCGACCGTCGAGGCGCCGTCCTCGGCGCCCGACAGCCACTCGTGCTCCTTGCTGTAGCGCAGCTGCTGGGGGTTGCTCATGGCTCGATTCTCCTGTACGCGAGGGTGTGATCGTGAAGGGGGGCACTCCCCCGGCTACCGCTGGGGGACCCCCCACCCGGAGCGGGTCCGGGGCAGGTCCGGGGGTGGCGGGACACGGGGTGCGCGCCGCCGCCGGTGGCCGCTACTTCTGCCGCTTGTAGAACGGCAGAGCGGTGACCTCGTACGGCTCATGGCTTCCACGGATGTCCACACAGACACCCTCGGTGCCCGGCGTGGCGTACGCCGCGTCGACATAGGCGATGGCGACGGGCTTGCCGAGCGTGGGGGACGGGGCCCCGGAGGTGACCTCGCCGATGACCGTGCCGTCGGCCGTGACGACCGGGTATCCGGCGCGCGGCACCCGGCGGCCCTCGGCGATCAGTCCGACCAGCTTGCGCGGCGGCTGGGTCTCCGCGCGCTCGGCGGCCGTGGCCAGCGCCGCGCGGCCCACGAAGTTACCGCCGTTGGAGGTCTTCTCGAACTTCACGACCCGGCCCAGGCCCGCGTCGAACGGCGTGGTCGCGGTGGTCAGCTCGTGCCCGTACAGCGGCATGCCCGCCTCCAGGCGCAGGGTGTCCCGGCAGGACAGCCCGCAGGGCACCAGCCCGGCGTCCTTGCCCGCCGCGGTCAGCGCCTCCCAGAGGGCGACCGCGTCGGCCGGCCGGACGAACAGCTCGAAGCCGTCCTCGCCGGTGTAGCCGGTACGGGCGATCAGCGCCTCGACGCCGGCGACGGTGCCGGGCAGGCCCGCGTAGTACTTCAGGCCGTCCAGGTCGGCGTCGGTGACCTGCTTGAGGATGCCGGGGGACTCCGGGCCCTGCACCGCGAGCAGCGCGTAGGCGTCCCGGTCGTCGCGGATCGCGGCGTCGAAGCCGCCCGCCCGCGCGGTCAGCGCGTCCAGCACCACCTGGGCGTTGGAGGCGTTGGCGACGACCATGTACTCCTGCTCGGCGAGCCGGTAGACGATCAGGTCGTCGAGGATGCCGCCGGCCTCCTCGCAGATCATGGTGTAGCGGGCGCGGCCCGTCTTGACGCCGCCGATGTTGCCGACCAGCGCGTAGTCGAGGAGATCGGCGGCCTGCGGGCCGGTGACGGTGATCTCGCCCATGTGGGAGAGGTCGAAGAGGCCGGCGCGGGTGCGGACGGCGACATGTTCGTCGCGCTCGCTGCTGTAGCGCAGCGGCATGTCCCAGCCGGCGAAGTCGGTCATGGTCGCGCCGAGCGCGCGATGGGTGGCATCGAGAGCGGTGGTGCGGCGCGCAGCGTCTCCGGCAAGGGTGGTGGTGGGAGACGGGCGGGAGGTACGACGGGGGGCATCAGTCATGGTTCTGGGCTCCCAGGCAGGGGTGACAAGACGTTCTCCCCATCTGTCATCGGAACCTGAGAGGTTCACCGGGATACCGCGAACGGACCCGGTTTGCACCTTGGGTGGAGCCGGCCCTCGGGCTGCGGCTCGCTTTTCAGATCTGCCTCGCCCGCGCGGTATAGGGGCCTGAGAGATTCAAGGGAGGACTTGCTCCTTCGGCGCCCCGCCATCACGGCCGGGGACTCTCCCGCGCAGGTTACAAGCGGCCGGTATGCAGTTGGCGGTGCACGGGTGAGCTGTGATGTGCACGTGGCGGCCACATCATTACACGGGAACGCCGGATAAAGGAGCCCCAGCCGCCGTACCGTCCACGACATGGGCGGATCGCACAATCACCTTGATGGGCATTACCTTTTCTTGACACTCTGCGGGTAGGGGACGGAACCAAACCGGACCAGAACGGGCGGGGAGGGCGATCACGGTGCACAGTGAAGCGGCATTCGGGGCGACTTCAGGGGTCGTGCCCCCGGGCGCCGCGCCGGCGGCGCCGTCCGCCGCCAGGACCCGGGCCGGCCGTGCGTCGCGGTCCGTCCTCCGGCCGGGGCGCGGCGCAGCCGTCGTGGACCTGCGGGGCGAGGCGCGGGCCCCGGGCGCCGCCGAGCTGCGGTTCCCGGCCGGCGACCTGGTGGTGGTCTCCGGACTGCCGGGCAGCGGCAAGAGCACCTTCATGCACCGCGTCGTACCGCCCCTGGACGGGCGCGGCGCCGAGGTGTACCGCATCGACTCGCAGGACGTCCGCGAGCGCTGGGAGCGCGGCAGGCTGCGCCGGCTGCCGTACGGCCTCTACCGCCCGCTGGTGCGGGCCGCCCACTATCTGACTCTGGGCCGCGCGCTGCGCTCCGGTCACAGCGTGGTGGTGCACGACTGCGGAACGCTGGCGTGGGTGCGCCGCTGGATCGCCCGCGCGGCGCTGCGCGGCGGCCGCGGGGCGCATCTGGTGCTGCTCGACGTGGCACCCGAGGTGGCGCTCTCCGGCCAGGAGTCACGGGGGCGCGGGGTGTCCGGGTACGCCTTCGCACGCCACCGCGGGGCGGTGGGCCGGCTGGTCGGCGCCGCGGAGTCGGCCCGGCTGCCGGAGGGCTTCCGCTCGGCCGTCCTCCTCGACCGGCCCGCGGCGGGCGCCCTGGAGACGCTGACCTTCCACTAGTCGCCGGACACCGCCCCCGCACGCCACGGCGCGCGTCTTCTCGTTTAGGGTCTTTGGCCAGATGGCGCGGTTTGGAACGGGTGGGACACATGACATTTCCGGAGCAGGGGATACCGCAGCTGGCATGGCCGGCGAACGAGCTCGAAGAGGTGCTGTCCGCTTCGGTCGGACACCCGGGCGCCGGGGGCCGGATCGTCGAGGTCCTCGGCCGTAGCCGGCTGTGGGTGCCGCTGCCCGAAGGCGGCGGCCCGGAGAGCGCGGGCCCGGGCGCAGCCGGCCTCGACCTGCCCACCGTCGAGCTCGACGGCGCGCCCTACGTCCCGGTCTACAGCTCCGAGCAGGAGTTCCTGCGGGTGATCGGCTCGCACATGTCCTTCACCGTCGCCCCGGCACGGGAGTTCGCCCGCGGGCTGCCGCCGCAGCTCGGTATCGCGGTCAACCCCGACGGCACGGTCGGCGTCCCGCTGCCGCCGCCCGCGGTGGCCGAGCTGTGCCGGGACCGGCATGTGGGTCACCACGACATCGAGGGGCTGCCGAGCGGCGGCCGGGTGCGGCTCTTCGAGCCGGACTGGCAGGACGAGCCGGTGGACTTCCTGGCCGCGGCCGGACTGGAGTTCTCCGGCGCCGGAATTGTCCTGAGTGCCCGGCGTGCCCTGGCAAGCGTCGAGGGCGACACGCCCGCGCTGTTCGTCGGTGTTCAGGTCGCGGCCGACGTCGCCGCCCTCCAGGACGGCACCGCCCGCCAGGCGGTACTGTCAGCCCTGGGACGTGCGCTCGGCGCGGTGCCGATGCCCTGGCCCGTTCAGCTCGTCATGCTCGACCTCGCCCAGGGCGACCCGGTCGCCGGCTGGATGCTGGAGCGTGTGCGGCCCTTCTACGCCCGGGACCACTCGTAGGGCAAGCCCTAAGCTGGTTGGATGACAGGCGGGCGCACCCCACGTGCCCTGCCGAGAGAAGGGACGGACCACGTGAGCGCGGGTGCGCATCAGGGACCGGCGGCGGCCGGACAGCTGGAGCAGCTGCTCCAGCAGATCTCGCCCGGCCGTTACGACGCCTATGAAGCACTGCTGCACGCGCTCGCCGCGGGCCAGGTCTGGATGCTCCTCTGGCAGGGCCGGGCCGGTATGCCCGACGCGCAGTACGGAAACATGGAGGTCGAGGGCCTCGGCTACGCGCCGTGTGTGACCTCGGCGCCCGAACTCGCCGCCTCCGGCTGGAACCGCGACCACGAGGTGGTCACCGGCCCGGAGATCGCCGCCGCGCTCTTCCCCGACCGCTGGGGCCTGTGGCTGAATCCGCACGCCCCCGGCGGCGGTGTCGGTATCCCCTGGCTCGATCTGCGCCGGATCGCCGGCGGTCTCGACCGGCTGCCCGCCGGCCCGCTGCGGATCTCGGAACCGGTCATCGACATCCCGCAGTTCTACGCGCTCCTCGCCCAGAACGCGCACCGTACGCCCGCGGTGCGGTCGCTGCGCCGGGCCTGGGTGCAGCCCGCCCTCGGTGCCCCGTATCTGGCGATCGGTCTGGATCTGTACGACACCGGTCAACCGGCGGTGGACTCGGTGCGGTTGATGATCCAGCAGTCGATCGGCGCGGTCCCGGACGGTCTGCCCGTCTCCACGGTCGCGATGAACGACGAGTACGACCCGGTCGGCATGTGGATGCGGGCCTCCACGCGCCCGTTCTTCGACCGCGACGGCTATGTCCAGCCGCCGGCCCCCGCGCCCTCCTACGGTTACGGCTACCCCCGTCCGTACTGACGCCGGACGGTCGCGCTCCGGCGTGACCCCGGCGTGAATTCGCCCCATGCGTCCCGTGGTTGAACCCCTTTCCCACGGGTTTGTGCTCCGCTCAGCCCGAACTGGTGTCCGTATAACGGAAAGCCGCGGAACACATCACAGTTACGCATCCTTTCCCCTTCAGGGCTGGTGACTGATCGCGAATCGGATGAAGACTCCGGCAACACAGGGTCTCGGCCCTCTGTACGAGCGTCATCCCTTTACGGCGTCGCGCGCACCTTTCGAACCTCATATCAGGCGAACTCCCGCGATGCCGGCACGACTTGCACCAGTGATGTGAATCAGGCCGTTACCGCGGCGTCGCATGGGCCGGCCTCTGTCGGCGAGAGGGGTCAAGGGCACCGTGACCGCACCGATCGAGACCACCGGAGCAGCTGCTGAGGCGCAGCCGGAAGCGGTGCTGAAAGGCGTGGAAGGAAAGCAGATCGAGGGGCGCTCGCTCGGTCAGATCGCCTTGCTGCGCTTCCGGCGGGACCGGGTCGCGGTGGCCGGTGCCATCGTTGTCATCCTGCTCGTCCTCGTCGCCGCGCTCTCCCGTCCCCTCCAGTCCCTGCTGGGGCTGGACCCCAACAGCCCCCACCAGTCGCTGATCGACCCCAACACCACGCTTCCCAAGGGCGACTTCGGCGGGATGAGCGGGGACCACCCCCTGGGGGTGGACCCGAAGTTCGGCCGCGATCTGCTCGCCCGGATCTTGGAGGGCTCGTGGGTCTCGCTCATCGTGGCGTTCGGCGCGACCCTGCTGTCGGTCGCCATCGGCACCGTCCTCGGCGTGGTCGCCGGCTTCTACCGGGGGCGGGTGGACGCCGTCATCAGCCGGATGATGGATGTCTTCCTGGCCTTCCCGCTGCTGCTGTTCGCCATCGCGATCTCCGCCTCGCTGCAGGGCGGCGCCTTCGGCCTGGAGGGCCTGCCGCTGCACCTCTCGGTACTCATCTTCGTCATCGGATTCTTCAACTGGCCCTACATGGGGCGGATCGTGCGGGCGCAGACGCTCTCGCTGCGCGAGCGGGAGTTCGTGGACGCCGCCCGCGGCATGGGGGCGCGCGGGCCGTTCATCCTCTTCCGGGAGCTGCTGCCCAACCTGGTGGGGCCGGTCATCGTCTACTCGACGCTGCTGATCCCCTCCAACATCCTCTTCGAGGCGGCGCTGAGCTTCCTGGGCGTCGGTATCCAGCCGCCGCAGGCGTCCTGGGGCGGCATGCTCAACCAGGCGGTCAAGTACTACGAGGTCGACCCCCAGTACATGATCGTCCCCGGCCTCGCGATCTTCGTCACCGTGCTGGCGTTCAACCTGCTCGGTGACGGTCTGAGGGACGCGCTGGACCCGCGCAGCCGCTGATGGCCGTGCCTGGCACCCGCTCAGAAGTCTCACCAGCGTTTTTCGAAGTCTCGCAGTTTCTACGTATCGACGTATCGACGTTTCTCGACGAACGAAGGGGACACCGACCATCATGCGAAGGTCAGTTCCGGTCGCGGCGATAGCGGCCATCACCAGTGCGGGCCTTGTGCTGGCCGGCTGCAGCGGGGGCAAGGGCTCCTCGGACGGCGCGGGCGAGGCCAACGCCGCCACCAAGGGCGTCGTCAACGCCTCGGACGCGAAGGGCGGCACGGTCACCTACGCGATCAGCGACGCCCCCGAGTCCTTCGACCCGGGCAATACGTACTACGCCTTCATCTACAACTTCAGCCGCCTCTACGCGCGCCCGCTCACCACCTTCAAGCCGGGCCCCGGCACCAAGGGCAACGAGCTGGTGCCGGACCTCGCCGAGTCCATGGGCAAGCCCAGCGACGGCGGCAAGACCTGGACGTACAAGATCCGCAAGGGGGTCAAGTACGACGACGGGTCCGAGGTCACCTCGCAGGACGTCAAGTACGCCGTCGAGCGCAGCAACTTCGCGCGCGACACCCTCTCGCTGGGCCCGAACTACTTCCAGCAGTTCCTCAAGGACAACGACGGCGGCTACAAGGGTCCCTACAAGGACAAGAGCAAGGCCGGTCTGAAGTCCATCGAGACCCCGGACGACCAGACGGTCGTCTTCCACCTGAAGAAGCCGTTCGCCGAGTTCGACTACCTGGTGAGCGCCCCGCAGACCGCTCCGGTCCCGCAGGCCAAGGACAAGGGCGCCGACTACACCAAGTCCGTGCTGTCCACCGGCTCGTACAAGTTCGAGAGCTACCAGGAGGGCAAGAAGCTCACCCTGGTCCGCAACCCGCAGTGGTCGGCGAAGACCGACCCGCTGCGCAAGCAGCTCCCGGACAAGATCGTCCTGAACCTGAAGGTCGCCCAGTCGACGATCGACAAGGACCTCAAGTCCGGGAACACCCTGGTGGACCTGGCCGGCCGCGGTGTCGACGGGCAGACGCAGGCCCAGCTGCTGACCAACTCCGCGGAGAAGGCCAACACCGACAACGCGCTCGGGCAGCGGCTGGTCTACACCGCGCTCAACACCAAGGTGAAGCCGTTCGACAACATCGAGTGCCGCAAGGCCGTCGAGTACGCCATCGACAAGAAGGCCGTACAGACCTCCCTCGGCGGCCCGATCCGCGGTGAGCTGGCCTCCACGGTCCTGCCCACCGACATCGACGGCTACCAGAAGTTCGACCTGTACCCGCAGAAGTACGACGGGGACAAGCTGGACCTGACCGAGGCCAAGAAGCACTGGGACAAGTGCGGCGCCGGCAAGACCACGACCACGATCCTGGCCCGCAACGACCGCCAGGACGAGGTCGACGCGGCCACCTCGGTCATCGACTCGCTCAAGAAGATCGGCGTCACCGCCAAGATCCAGTCCTACCCGACCAGCAAGTACTTCTCGGACTACGCCGGTGTGCCGAAGTTCAACAAGAAGAACAACGTCGGCCTGATCATGATGCAGTGGGGCTCGGACTTCCCGACCGGCTACGGCTACCTCCAGCAGATCCTCAACGGCAAGGCGATCAGCCAGTCCGGCAACACCAACCTGTCGGAGCTGGACGACCCGGAGATCAACAAGCTGCTCGAAAGCGCCATCGCCGACACCGACAAGGCGGCCCGCGAGAAGGCGTACGCCGAGATCGACAAGAAGACGATGGAGCAGGCGGCGATCGTCCCGCTCACCTACTTCAAGGTCCTGATGTACCGCTCGCCCAAGGCCACCAACCTGGTGTCCACCTCGGCCTTCAGCGGTCAGTACGACTACCTCAACATCGGCGTCAAGAAGTAGCAGCCCTGGAAGGCAGGTGAAGGCATTGGTGTCCGCGGGCCGGCCAGGGCCGGCCCGCGGCGCCGACGCCGCATCCCCGTGGTCTCGTACATCATCCGCAGGTTGATCAGCGCGGTGGTTCTGCTGCTGATCGTCAGCGCGGTCACCTTCGGCATCTTCTTCCTGCTGCCGAAAATGGCCGGGCAGAGCACCGACCAGCTTGCCCAGCAGTACATCGGAAAGGCCCCCACCCCGGCGGACATCGCCGCGGTGAAGAAGAACCTGGGCCTGGACAAGCCCGTGTACGAGCAGTACTGGGACTTCCTCAAGGGCATCTTCGTCGGCGTCGACTACAAGTTCGGCCCGGAAGCGGCCAAGTGCCATGTGCCGTGCTTCGGTTACTCCTTCAAGACCCACATCGAGGTCTGGCCGGAGATCCAGTCCCGGCTCCCGGTGACCCTCTCGCTGGCCGCCGGCGCAGCCGTGCTGTGGGTCGTCTCCGGCGTCGCCACCGGCGTGCTCTCCGCGCTGCGCCCCGGCTCGCTCTTCGACCGGATGGCGATGGGCGTCGCGCTGGCCGGGGTCTCCCTCCCGATGTTCTTCACCGGCGCCCTGGCGCTGGCCCTGTTCACCTACCAGTGGCCGCTCTTCGAGCGCAGCGACTACATCTATCTGACCGAGGACCCGTTCGGCTGGGCCCGGACCCTGGTCCTGCCCTGGGTCACCCTGGCCTTCCTCTACTCCGCGCTCTATGCCCGGCTCACCCGTGCGGGCATGCTGGAGACCCTGAGCGAGGACTACATCCGGACGGCCCGCGCCAAGGGCCTGCGGGAGCGCAAGGTGGTCGTACGGCACGGTCTGCGGGCCGCGCTCACCCCGATCATCACGGTCTTCGGCATGGACCTGGGCCTGCTGCTCGGCGGTGCGCTGATCACCGAACAGGTCTTCTCGCTCAAGGGAGTCGGCGCCTTCGCCGTCGAGGCGATCAACGCCAACGACCTGCCGAACATCCTCGGCGTCACCCTGCTCGCCGCGTTCTTCATCGTCATTTGCAACCTGGTGGTGGACGTTCTGTACGCCGCCGTCGACCCGCGGGTGAGGCTCTCGTGACCGACTCCTCCGAGGACAAGACCGAGACCGCGGCGGCCGGGTCCGCCGTGGCCACCGACGGGGAGGCGCCGCGGACGGCTCCCTTCCTCCAGGTGAAGGACCTGAAGGTGCACTTCCGCACCGACGACGGGCTGGTGAAGTCCGTCGACGGCCTGAACTTCAGTCTGGAGAAGGGCAAGACGCTCGGCATCGTCGGCGAGTCCGGCTCCGGCAAGTCCGTCACCTCGCTCGCCGTGATGGGCCTGCACCGCGCCTCCCGCCAGCAGCGCAGCAAGGTGGACATGTCCGGCGAGATCTGGCTGGACGGCAAGGAGCTGGTCTCCGCCGAGCCGGACGAGGTGCGCCGGCTGCGCGGCCGCGAGATGGCGATGATCTTCCAGGACCCGCTGTCCGCGCTGCACCCCTTCTACTCGGTCGGCAGCCAGATCGTGGAGGCCTACCGCGTCCACCACGACGTGGACAAGAAGACCGCGCGCAGGCGGGCCGTCGAGATGCTCGACCGGGTCGGCATCCCGCAGCCCGACAAGCGGGTCGACGACCATCCGCACCAGTTCTCCGGCGGGATGCGCCAGCGCGCGATGATCGCGATGGCGCTGGTCAACAACCCCGAGCTGCTGATCGCGGACGAGCCGACCACCGCACTCGACGTCACCGTCCAGGCGCAGATCCTGGACCTGATCCGCGACCTCCAGAAGGAGTTCGGCTCGGCGGTCATCATCATCACCCACGACCTGGGCGTGGTCGCCGAACTCGCCGACGACCTGCTGGTGATGTACGGCGGACGGTGCGTCGAGCGCGGCCCCGCCGAGAAGGTCTTCTACGAGCCCCAGCACCCCTACACCTGGGGCCTGCTCGGGTCGATGCCGCGCATCGACCGCGCGCAGACGGACCGGCTGATCCCGGTCAAGGGCTCCCCGCCCAGCCTGATCAACGTCCCGTCCGGCTGTGCCTTCAACCCCCGCTGCCCGTACGCGAACGTGCCGAAGGACAACCTCACCCGTACGGTCCGCCCCGAACTGCGCGAGGCCGGCAGTGGGGGCACCCCCGCCAATGGGGGCGTAGCCGACGGGGGAGGGCACTCCTCCGCCTGCCACATGTCGCAGGAGGAGCGGGAGCGTATCTGGACCGAAGAGATTGCGCCGAAGCTGTGACCGAGACGACTGACGACCAGAACAAGAAGATCCCGCTCCAGAAGGGGACCGAGGCCCCGGCCGGGACCGCGGAGGGCTCCGCCGACGCCGCGCCGCTGCTCAAGGTCCGCGGTCTGGTGCGGCACTTCCCGATCACCAAGGGCCTGCTCAAGCGGCAGGTCGGGGCGGTGCAGGCGGTCGACGGCATCGACTTCGACGTCCGGCCCGGCGAGACGCTCGGCGTCGTCGGCGAGTCCGGCTGCGGCAAGTCGACGATGGGCCGGCTGATCACCCGGCTCGACGAGCCGACCGGCGGCTCCATCGAGTTCCAGGGCCAGGACATCACCCACCTGTCCCCGGGCCGGCTGCGGCCGATGCGCCGGGACGTCCAGATGATCTTCCAGGACCCGTACGGCTCGCTGAACCCCCGCCACACCATCGGCGGGATCGTCTCCACCCCCTTCCGCCTCCAGGGCGTCGAGCCCGAGGGCGGCGTGAAGAAGGAGGTGCAGCGGCTGCTGGAGCTGGTGGGCCTGAGCCCGGAGCACTACAACCGCTATCCGCACGAGTTCTCCGGCGGCCAGCGGCAGCGCATCGGCATCGCCCGCGCGCTCGCGCTCAAGCCGCGGCTGGTGGTCGCCGACGAGCCGGTCTCCGCGCTGGACGTGTCGATCCAGGCCCAGGTCGTCAACCTCATGGACGACCTCCAGGAGGAGCTGGGCCTGACGTACGTCATCATCGCCCACGACCTCTCGGTGATCCGGCACGTCTCGGACCGGATCGCGGTGATGTACCTCGGCAAGATCGTGGAACTGGCCGACCGCACCGCGCTGTACGAGACGCCGATGCACCCGTACACCAAGGCGCTGCTGTCCGCCGTGCCGGTGCCCGACCCCCGGCGGCGCACCCAGCGCGACCGGATTCTGCTCAAGGGTGATGTGCCGTCGCCGATCAACCCGCCGTCCGGCTGCCGGTTCCGTACCCGCTGCTGGAAGGCGACCGAGGAGTGCGCCACCACCGAGCCCCCGCTGGTCACCCTGCGGACCGGCCACCAGGTGGCCTGCCACCACCCGGAGAACGCCCCCGGCGCGGCCGCCGCCGAGCCGTCCGGAGGGGCCGGCCAGGCCTCAACCGGTAAGTAATACCGAGGAATTGGCAAAGTCCGGGACATAGCGGTACGGGAGGGTGCAGAGTCGGCGCGGTTGTTCCCCATCCGCTCGTGTGTCCGAAAGGACGGCTCATGGCACTCTCCCGTTCTGCGCGTCGCACCTCCCGCTGGCTCGCCCTGGCCACCGCCGTGGCCTCGGCCGCCACCCTCGCCGCCGCCCCCGGCGCGTCCCCCGGCGCCCCCGGCGTCGGTGACCCGTACTTCCCCCGCCTGGGCAACGGCGGCTTCGACGCCCTGCACTACGACCTCGGCGTCAGCTACCACCCCAGCAGCGGCCGCCTCGACGGCCGGACGAAGCTCACGGCCAGGGCCACCCAGAACCTCACCGCCTTCGACCTCGACCTCCAGAAGCTGACCGTCGACAGCGTCCGGGTCAACGGCCGGCGGGCCCACTTCGGCAGATCCGGCGACGAGATAACCGTCCGCCCCGACTTCCCGCTGCGCCGCGGCGGGAAGTTCACCGTCACCGTCGCCTACCACGGTGTCCCCAAGCCGCTGAGCGGCCCGATCGTCTTCGGCTCCGACTACGGCTGGATGAAGACCAAGGACGGGGTGTTCGTCGCCTGCGAGCCGAACGCCGCCTCGACGTGGTTCCCCTCCAGCGACCACCCGGGCGACAAGGCGACCTACGACATCCGCATCGACGCCCCCAAGGGGCTGACCGGTGTCTCCAACGGGCGGCTGGTCGGCTCCGGGGAGCGGCACGGCCGGTCCTGGGCCCACTGGCGCGAGAAGCGTCCCATGGCGACCTACCTCGCCACCGCCACCATCGGGAAGTTCGACGTCCGCACGGGCACCACACCCGGCGGCATCCCCATCTACGTCGCCACCGACCCCACCCTGCCCACCGGCAAGGTCGACGTCTACGGCATCACCGCCGAGGCCACCGACTACTGGTCGACGGTCTTCGGGCGCTACCCCTTCGAGGAGACCGGCGCGATCGTCGACGACATGCCGCAGGCCGGCTTCTCCCTGGAGGTGCAGTCCAAGCCGGTCTACTCGGCGGTGCGCAGCGAGTCGACCATCGTCCACGAGCTGGCGCACCAGTGGTTCGGCGACTCGGTCTCCGTGAAGCGGTGGAAGAACATCTGGCTCAACGAGGGCTTCGCCACCTACGCGCAGTGGCTGTGGGCCGAGCACCGAGGCACCCGCAGCGCCCATGACACCCTTCGCGCCCAGTACGCCGGCATCCCGGCCGGCGACGCCTTCTGGAAGGTGAAGGTCGGCGATCCGCAGCGGGACACCATGTTCGACGGCGCGGTCTACGCCCGGGGCGCGATGACGCTCCAGGTCCTGCGCGAGCGGATCGGCGACACCGCGTTCTTCGAGCTGCTGCCGGCCTGGACCGCCCGGCACCGCTACGGCAACGCGGAGACCTCCCAGTTCATCGCGCTGGCCGAGAAGATCTCCGGGCGGCAGCTCGACGACCTCTTCGACACCTGGCTGAACACGGACAGCCGGCCGGCGCTGCCGGAGTAGGCCGCGCCCCTGGGTCAGCCGGCGTCCGGCCGCCCGCCCCGCGGGCGCAGCTGTTCCGGCCGCGGCAGGTGCAGTCCGAGGTAGACGGCCCCCATCCGCAGGGCGAACACCACCCCCGCCGAGACCACCGCGGCGGGGGTGGCTCCCGTGCCGAGGTGGTGCAGCAGCAGGTAGCAGCCGCCGCCGGCCAGCGCGGCGATCGCGTAGACGTCCTCGCGCAGCAGCAGCGGGGGGAACTCCCCGCACAGCACGTCGCGGATGACCTCACCGGTGACCCCGGTCAGCACCGCCAGGATGATCACGGCGAGCGGGGTGGCGTGCGCCTCGATCGCCGCGCGGGCGCCGATCACCGTGACGACGGACAGCCCGATCGCGTCGACCACCAGCAGCGATTTGTGCGGCAGCTGCCAGAACCGCAGATAGATCATGGTGCCGACGCCGACACAGATGATCACGGTGAGCAGCACCCAGTCGTGCGTCCAGTACAGCGGCTGCCGGTTGAGGATGAGATCGCGCAGCGTGCCGCCGGAGATGGACGCGGCGAAGGCGAGCACCAGGCCGCCGAACGGGTCCATGTTGGCGCGGTAGGCCGCCAGCACGCCGCTCGCGGCGAACGCGGCGACGCCGACCAGGTAGAGCACGTGAAGCATGGCGCTCATCATCGCAGGCCCGGAAGGAACTGTTCCGCCCGAGGCCGTCACAATTGACACTACCGGTCGGTAACCATCCGGTGTAGCGTGCAACCCATGGCTCTGGTGACCCCCGGCAACAGCGAGTTCGACCGCGACACGGCGGTCAGCCGCCGCGCCCCCGGCGTCTACGACGCCCATCTCTCCGCCGGCTGGACGATCATCCAGGCGGTCAACGGCGGCTACCTCCTCGCCCTCATGGGCCGCGCCCTGGGCGACGCCCTCCCGCACCCCGACCCGATGTCGGTCACCGCGCACTACCTCACCGCGTCGGTCCCCGGCCCCGCGGTCATCCGCACCGAAGTGGTCCGCACCGGCCGCACGATGTCGACCGGCACCGCCACCCTCGTCCAGTTCGCCGAGGACGGCAGCGAGGTCGAGCGGCTGCGGGTGCTCGCCGCGTACGGCGACCTCGGCGCGCTGCCCGACGAGGTCCACACCACCGCCAAGCCCCCGGCCATCCCGCCCTACGAGCACTGCCTCGGCACGGACGCGGCCCCCGACGGCCGCCCCGCGATCCCCGGCAGCACCGCCATCGCCGAGCGGCTCGCCCTCCGCCTGGACCCGGCGACCGCGGGCTGGGCCGTCGGCGCCCCCTCCGGCAAGGGCGAGATGCGCGCCTGGTTCGGCCTCGCCGACGGCCGCGAACCCGACCCGCTCTCCCTCCTGCTGACCGTCGACGCGCTGCCGCCCACCGCCTTCGAGATGGGCCTGTCCGGCTGGGTCCCCACCGTGGAACTGACCGCCCACATCCGCCACCGCCCGGCCCCCGGCCCGCTGCGGGTCGCCATCACCACCCGCAACCTCGCCGGCGGCTTCCTGGAGGAGGACGCAGAGGTCTGGGACTCCGAGGACCGACTCGTCGCCCAGTCCCGGCAGTTGGCCCGCGCGGTGCTGCTGCCGGGGTAGCGGCCCGGGGTCCGGGCCCGGCGTCCCGGATGCCGCTTCCAACGGGCCGGGCCCCGGCCTCACCCCCTCACCCCCTCAGGAACTCCCCCAGCAGTGAGGTGAGTTCGGCCGGGGCGTCCTCCTGGACCAGGTGGCCCGCGTCCTCGATGAGGCGGAGGTGGGAGCCCGGGATGCGGGCGGTCAGTTCGTGGCCCTTCGCGGGGGGAATCCAGGTGTCCTGGGCGCCCCAGCAGATCAGGGTGGGCAGGGTGAGTTCCCCGTAGCGGTCCTGGATCTCGTCGGTGAAGCGCTGGTCGTTCTGTGCGATCTGGCGGTAGAAGGCCGGGCGGCCCGCGTCCGTGCACCAGGGCTCCACCAGCCGGTCGAGGACGGCCGGGTGCAGGCCGGGGTGGCTCGCGGAGGACACGTACTCCCGTACCAGCGCGCGGTGGAGGTCCGGCGGCAGCTGCGCGAACACGTCGGGGTGGGCGCCCAGCAGCCGGTACGTGGGTGAGCCCCACGGGGCGAGCGCCACCGGGTCGACGAGGGCCAGGCGGGCGTAGCGGGCACCGTGCAGGAGATGTGCGCGCAGGGCGACACAGCCGCCGAAGTCGTGCGCGACCACGGCCGGCCGGGCCGGTGCCGTGGCCAGGCCCCAGTGCGCGAGCAGTTCCGCGAAGACGCCGGCCTGGGCGCCGAGGGAGACGTCCTGGCCCGCCCGCTGCTCGGACACGCCGTAGCCCGGCATGTCCCAGACGAACACCCGGTGCCGGGCGGCGAGGGCACGGGCGACGCCCCGCCAGACGTACGAGGAGAAGGGCGTCCCGTGCAGCAGGACCACCGCCGGCGCCTCCGGCTGCCCTTCGCCGAGCACGGTCCACCGCACCTCGTCGCCCGACGCAGTGCGGAACGTCCGGTCCAGCAGCCAGGGTGTCATGACCGTCAGGCTAGTGACTCCTTACCGACGTGTCGAGGGGTGCCGGAGAGGGCGAGAGGTGGGGCGAGGCGTTCGCGTCGCCATGGGGCGGGCGGCGGTCCGGGGTGGCCTTCGGGGCGGGCCCGCGGCGTTCCCGGCGTCGCGGGGCGCGGCGCTCCCGCGCGCTGTGGATGCGCCCCCGGAGCCCACCGCGTCAGCTCGTAGAATCGTGCGCACCATGGTTTACCTCGACCACGCCGCCACCACCCCGATGCTTCCGGAGGCGGTGCAGGCGATGACCGCCCAGCTGACCGTCACCGGCAACGCGTCCTCGCTGCACGCCGCCGGCCGGCGGGCCCGGCGTACCGTCGAGGAGGCGCGCGAGTCCCTCGCCACCTCGCTGGGCGCCCGCCCGAGCGAGATCGTCTTCACCGCGGGCGGCACCGAGGCCGACAACCTCGCGGTCAAGGGCCTCTACTGGGCGCGCCGGGCCGCCGACCCGGCCCGTACCCGCGTC
Organism: Streptomyces sp. NPDC048612; assembly: GCF_043199295.1. NCBI lineage: Bacteria > Bacillati > Actinomycetota > Actinomycetes > Kitasatosporales > Streptomycetaceae > Streptomyces > Streptomyces sp. NPDC048612. Next base: position 80,553 of record NZ_JBICVV010000016.1, on the reverse strand, counting down.
CTCGCCAGCCCCGTCGAGCACCACGCGGTCCTCGACGCGGTGGAGTGGCTCGCCGAGCACGAGGGCGCCCGGGTCGAGTGGCTGCCGGTCGACAGCTACGGCCGGGTCTCCGCCGAGTCGCTGCGCACCGCCCTCGCCCGCAACCCCGCCGATGTCGCGCTCGCCACGGTCATGTGGGCCAACAACGAGATCGGCACCATCCAGCCGGTGCGGGAACTGGCCGACGCCGCCGCGGAGTTCGACGTTCCGCTGCATGCCGACGCGGTGCAGGCCTTCGGCCAGCTGGAGGTCGATTTCGGCGCCTCCGGGCTCGCCGCGATGACGGTCTCCAGCCACAAGATCGGCGGCCCGTACGGCATCGGCGCGCTGCTGCTGGGCCGCGAGTACGCCCCGGTACCGGTGCTGCACGGCGGCGGCCAGGAACGGCACGTCCGCTCCGGCACCCTCGACACCCCGGCCGTCGCCGCCTTCGCCGCCGCCGGCCGCCACGCCGTCGCACACCGCGCGGACTTCGCCCGTGACATCGGCGCGCTCCGCGACGACCTGGTCAAGGCCGTCCGCGCCGCCGCCCCGGACGCCGTCCTCGGCGGCGACCCGGACCCCGCGGGCCGGCTCCCCGCCAACGCCCACTTCTCCTTCCCCGGCTGCGAGGGCGATTCCCTCCTGCTCCTCCTGGACGCCCAGGGCATCGCCTGCTCCACGGGCTCCGCCTGCACCGCCGGCGTCGCCCAGCCCAGCCATGTCCTGCTGGCCACCGGCATGTCCCCGGAGCTGGCCCGGGGCACCCTGAGGTTCTCCCTGGGGCACACCTCCACCGCGGAGGACGTGGCGGCCCTGGCCGAGGCCATCGGCCCGGTCGTCGGGCGGGCACGGAGCGCGGGCCTGAGCTAGAGGCCGAGCCAGGGCCCTGAGCCAGGGCCTGCCCGGCGGATCAGGCCCGAGGCCTCCGTCCGGCCGCAGACCTCACGGCTTCGGCGGCGCTGACCTGCCCTTTCCCGCCCGTTCGGGCTTGCGCAGTTCGGCCCGTACGAGCCGCAGATAGCGGTCCCAGTCCCAGTGCGGCCCCGGGTCGGTGTGGTCCGTCCCCGGCACCTCCACATGCCCCACGATGTGCTCCCGGTCGGCCGGGAAGCCGTAGCGCCGGCAGATCCCGGCCGTCAGCCGCGCCGACGACGCGTACATGGCGGCCGTGAACGACGCCGGCCGGTCCACGAAGCCCTCGTGCTCGATGCCCACGCTCCGCTCGTTGTAGCCGCGGTTGCCCGCGTGGAAGGCCACGTCCAGCTCGCGGACCAGCTGGGCGACATGCCCGTCCTTACGGACGACGTAGTGCGCGCCGGCCTCGTGCAGCGGGTCCTGGAAGACGTCCAGCGCGGTCGCGTAGCTGCCCTGGACGACATGGATGACCACCCGGTCGATCACGTAGTCCGCCGGCCGGTCCGCCCACCGGAAGTTCGCCGGGGACGCCGCCACCCACTGCGCGCCCCGGTGGTCCACCGCACCGGGCGTACGCGGCTTCTCGTTCCCCGGCAGCCGCCACCACCACTGGGCCAGCACCTCGCGCCCGGCGAACGCCGCGGCCCCGGCGGCCACCGCCCCGCCGCCCCCGATCCACAACGCCTTGCGCCGTGTGATCCCGGGCGGGGCCTCCTGGCCGCCGCCTTCGCCCCGGCCTCCGGCCTGCGCTTCCCCGTCCCTCTTCCCCATGCGCTGCATAACGCTTTCGGCCCCGTCCGTGGTTCCGTCTACCCTGGACTCGCTATGACTGATGACGCCCCCCGCCGCCTTCGCGTGCTCGCCGCCATGTCCGGCGGAGTCGACTCCGCCGTTGCCGCCGCCCGTGCCGCCGAGGCCGGCCATGACGTGACGGGCGTGCATCTGGCGCTCTCCGAGAACCCGAAATCGTTCCGCACCGGCGCCCGCGGCTGCTGCACGATCGAGGACTCCCACGACGCCCGCCGCGCCGCCGACGTCATCGGCATCCCCTTCTACGTCTGGGACCTCGCCGAACGCTTCCGTGCGGACGTCGTCGAGGACTTCTTCGCGGAGTACGAGGCCGGGCGCACCCCGAACCCCTGCCTGCGCTGCAACGAGAAGATCAAGTTCGCCGCGCTGCTGGACAAGGCCCTGGCCCTGGGCTTCGACGCGGTGTGCACGGGCCACTACGCCACGGTCGTGCTGCGCGAGGACGGCGCCCGCGAGCTGCACCGCGCCTCCGACATGGCCAAGGACCAGTCGTACGTCCTCGGCGTCCTCGACGACCGCCAGCTCGCGCACGCCATGTTCCCGCTCGGCGACACCCTCACCACCAAGGCGGAGATCCGCGAAGAGGCCGCCCGCCGCGGCCTGTTCGTCGCCAAGAAGCCGGACAGCCATGACATCTGCTTCATCGCCGACGGCGACACCCAGGGCTTCCTCGCCAAGCGGCTCGGCACGGCCCCCGGCGACATCGTCGACGAGTCCGGCACGGTCCTGGGCACCCACGAGGGCGCGTACGGCTTCACCATCGGCCAGCGCAAGGGCCTGCGCATCGGCCACCCGGCCGCCGACGGCAAGCCGCGCTACGTCCTCGACATCTCCCCGGTCGACAACACCGTCACGGTCGGCCCCGCCGACGCCCTCGACGTCACGGCCCTGACCGCGATCCGCCCCCGCTGGTGCGGCCGCCCCCCGACGGCCGGCCCCGCGACGTACACGGCCCAGCTCCGCGCCCACGGCGGCGAGACCGAGGTCACCGCCGAGCTGACCGCCGACGCCGAACTCCGGGTCTCCTTCACCGAGCCGGTCCGCGGCGTGGCCCCCGGCCAGGCGGTTGTCCTCTACGACGGCACCCGCGTGGTCGGCTCGGCCACCATCGCCACCACGGAACGAGCGGCGCGCGCGCAGGCGTAGGGCGCCTCTTCCGGACCTCCGCGGGAGCGGGGGGCCGGGGCGTGACGCTTCGTGCGTCCCGCAGATCTGACAAATGTCATGGCGAGCCCGGGACACCTGGAACTGTCGCCTGCCACGGCTGTGCACAAAGCTGAATGCCTCGCAGCAAGCAGCAGTTCACAGCGAAGTGGGGGAGTACGCCGTGCGCCGGAACCAGTCCGTGGCCGAGCCCGTGTCCGAGGGGGAGCGCAGCAGTCCGCTGGCGAGCTTCGTGCCGCTGATCGTGGACGCGGGGGTTCCGGTGGTCTCGTACTACCTCCTCCGCGACGGCTTCGGCCTCGGCACGGTGGCCGCGCTGGGCTGGAGCAGTGTGGTGCCGGCGCTGCGGACGGTGTGGAGCCTGGTCACCAGCCGCCGCGTCAACGGCCTCGCCCTGCTGATCCTGATCGTCAACGCGGTGGGCCTGGCGCTCAGCACGGTGGCCGGCGACCCGCGGCTGATGCTGGCCAAGGACAGCGGGGTGAGCAGTGTGGTCGGGATCGTGGTCCTGCTCTCCGTGCGGGCGAAGCGGCCTCTGATGACCGCGGGGCTCAAGCCGTGGGTCACCAAGGGGAGCGCGGCCGGCGAGGCCGCCTGGGACCGGCTGCGGGCGGGCTCGGACCGGTTCCGGCGGGCCGAGCTGCGGTTCTCGGTGATCTGGGGGACGGCGCTGCTGGCCGAGTGCGTGCTCCGGGTCATCGGCGCCTACACCGTGCCGGTGGACACCATGGTCTGGCTGGGCACCGTGCTGATGGCGGTGGCCATCCTGGCGGCGATGGTCATCGCCGGGGGCAGCTGCGCCGACCCGATGCGGAGGATGGTCGAGGTCGAGGCCGAGGCCGAGGCCGCTGACGGGGCCGGCGCGGACACGGGGAGGGGTGTGCGTGCCGCCGCGGCGGCCGGGGCGGAGAGCTGAGGGCCGGGCCGGGGGCACGGTGGGGCGTTCGGGGCGCATGGGACGGGCCAAGACCGCAGGTCAACTGTGAGGTCCCGCACAGCCGGCGGGGCGGGAGACCGGGGCGCGGCGGCCGTCACCGGTGCGCTGACCTGCGGGCATGGGGCGGGCGAGGCCGCGCCGGAGGAGTCGGACGTTTGCGTACGGGGGCGACGTGTCGCATATCCCACAGTCGATCGGCGGGGTGCCGCCAAATAAGGTCGGGAAAGCGACGGGACGTCAGCGGACACCCCGGCGAGAAATGGTGACGATAAGGACTCGCAAGGAGTTGTAGACCTTGTGAGGACTCGTCAGGGTCCGGACCGCAGGCGGCCTTTCCGCGGCCACGAAAGGGAACGGAAGTCATGTCGACTGTTCAATCTCAGGTCAAGCCCGGCGTTCATTCCGCCGGGCCGGCATCCCTGTACGCCGAGCTGGTCCGGCGGAATCCCGGGGAGCCCGAGTTCCACCAGGCGGCACTTGAGGTGCTGGAGACGCTGGCCCCGGTGCTGGCGGCCCGCCCGGAGTTCGCCGAGGCCAAGATCCTGGAACGGATCTGCGAGCCGGAACGGCAGATCATGTTCCGGGTCCCCTGGCAGGACGATTCCGGGGCGATTCACGTCAACCGCGGTTTCCGGGTGGAATTCAACAGTGCGCTCGGTCCGTACAAGGGCGGTCTGCGTTTCCACTCGTCCGTGAATCTGGGGATCGTCAAGTTCCTCGGCTTCGAACAAATCTTCAAGAATTCCCTTACCGGCCTCAGCATCGGTGGCGGTAAGGGCGGCAGCGATTTCGACCCGCACGGCAAGTCGGACGCCGAAGTCATGCGATTCTGCCAGTCGTTCATGACGGAGCTCCACCGTCATCTCGGCGAGCACACGGACGTACCGGCCGGCGATATCGGCGTCGGCGGCCGCGAGATCGGCTATCTCTTCGGCCAGTACCGGCGGATCACCAATCGCTGGGAGGCCGGTGTCCTCACCGGCAAGGGGCTGGCCTGGGGCGGCTCCAAGGCCCGTACGGAGGCCACCGGTTACGGCAACGTCCTCTTCACCGAGGAGATGCTCAAGCAGCGCGGCGAGGAGCTGGACGGGCAGCAGGTGGTGGTCTCCGGGTCCGGCAATGTCGCGATCTACACCATCGAGAAGGCGCAGGCGCTCGGCGCCAACGTGCTGACCTGCTCGGACTCCGGCGGCTATGTCGTCGACGAGAAGGGCATCGACCTGGCCCTGCTGCGGCAGATCAAGGAGGTCGAGCGCGGCCGGATCAGCGCGTACGCCGAGCGGCGCGGGGTGTCGGCCACCTATGTGCCCGGCGGGCGGGTGTGGGACGTCGCCTGCGACGTGGCGCTGCCGTCGGCGACCCAGAACGAGCTGGACGTGGACGCCGCCCGCATTCTGGTCCGCAACGGCGTCAAGGCGGTCTCCGAGGGCGCCAACATGCCGACCACGCCGGAGGCGGTGACGCTCCTCAAGTCGGCCGGTGTGGCCTTCGGCCCCGGTAAGGCCGCCAACGCGGGCGGCGTGGCCACCAGCGCGCTGGAGATGCGGCAGAACTCCTCGCGTGAGTCCTGGGCCTTCGAACGCACGGAGGGCGAGCTGGCGGCCATCATGCGCGGCATCCACCACCGCTGCTACGAGACCGCGGAGCGCTTCGGGCTGCCGGGCGACTACGTCGCCGGCGCCAACATCGCCGGCTTCGAGCGGGTCGCGGACGCGATGCTGGATCAGGGGTTGATCTGACCTTGCCGGGGCGGGGCGCGGCTCTCCCGCCGGCGTCGGGTACGGCTCCCCCCCCCACCCCCGAACCCACCCCCGCCCCCTCCCCCGAAGGGGGAGGAGGGGGAGGGGGCGGGGGAGAGTGCTGCGGTGCCTTTGCCCAGAGCTTCGGCCCGGCCCCAGCGCGGCCCATCCCGGCCCCGGCCCGGCCCGTCCCGGCGCCAGCCCGTCCCGGCTCATCCCCGCCTGGCCCGCCCCGCCCCGCCCCGGCGCCACCTCGGCCCGGTCCGCCCCGCCCCCGCCCCCGGTCCCGCCCACCCCACCCCCACCCGCTCGTAAAGTGGCCGGCATGAATATCTGCGTCTTCTGCTCCGCCGCCGATCTCGACGACCGTTATGTCACCCCTGCCCGTGAGTTCGCCGAGCTGATCGGCCGGGGCGGGCATGCGCTGGTCTGGGGCGGTTCGGACACCGGCCTGATGAAGGTCATGGCCGACGGGGTGCAGGAGGCCGGCGGAAAGCTGATCGGCGTCTCTGTGGAGTTCCTGGCGCACAAGGTGCGTGAGGGCGCCGATGAGATGGTCGTCACCAAGGACCTTGCCGAGCGGAAGGCGCAGATGCTGGTGCGCGCCGACGCCGTCGTCATCATGGTCGGCGGTACGGGCACCCTGGACGAGGCCACCGAGATCCTGGAGCTGCGCAAGCACGGGATGCACAGCAAGCCGGTGGTGCTGCTCAACACCGCTGGTTTCTATGACGGGTTGCACCAGCAGTTCGAGCGGATGGAGGCGGAGGGCTTTCTGCCGCTTCCGCTCACCGAGCTGGTCTTCTTCGCGGCGGACGGCGTCGGTGCGCTGGCCTATCTGGAGGAGACGGCGGGCATCCGGTCCTGAGCCGCCGCCCCCGCGTATCCGGCCGTCCCGCTCGTTAGGATCGGCCCCATGGGTACGCATTTGATCACGGGCGCAGGGTCGGGCATCGGAGCGGCGGTCGCACGGCGGCTCGCGGACCGCGGGGAGGACCTGTGGCTGCTGGCGCGCAACGCGGTCCGGGCGAAGGAGCTGGCCGCGCAGTTCCCCGGCGCCCGCACGCTCGTGGGTGATCTCGCCAACCCCGAGAAGCTGTCCTGGGCCTTCGGGCAGCAGCCGCTGCCGGACCGGATCGACTCCCTCGTGCACAGCGCGGGCGTGATCGAGCTGGGCACGGTCGCCGATCTGCCGGCCAAGTCCTGGCAGCGGCAGCTCGCCGCCAACCTGGTCGCGCCCGCCGAGCTCACCCGGCTGCTGCTGCCGCTGGTGCGGGTCGCCGAGGGCCATGTCGTCTTCGTGAACTCCGGTGCCGGGCTGAGCGCACGGGCCCAGTGGGGCGCGTACGCGGCGACCAAGCACGGCCTGAAGGCGCTGGCCGACGCGCTGCGGGCGGAGGAGCACGACAACGGCGTGCGGGTGACCTCGGTCTATCCGGGACGTACCGCCACCCCGATGCAGGAGAGCACCCACCAGCAGGAGGGCAGGGAGTACGACGCGTCCCGCTGGATCGACCCGGAGTCGGTCGCGACGGCCATCCTCACGGCCATCGACCTGCCGCGGGACGCGGAGATCAACGATGTGTCGGTGCGCCCCGGACGCTGACGTTCCGGGCCGCCGCAGGGGCGGTTGTCCCCGCTCCCGTAAGCGCTCGGCTGCTTTCCGTCGTGGCGACGTACGCTTCATGAGTGACCAGAGAAGCGAAGTCGACCGCGGCGGCGGGGTGCGGGTTCCGGGAGATCCGGGGGCTGGTGACGGAGCTGAGCCGTCAGCTCGATGCGCATCAGCGCGGCCGGATCGCCGAGCTCGATCTGACGCCGACGCAGGCCAAGGCGCTGGAGGAGCTCGGCGAGCCGAAGACGGCGCGGGAGCTGGCCGCGGTGCTGTGCTGCGAGCCGCCGAATGTCACCTACGTCATCTCCAAACTGGAGAAGCAGGGCATGGTCGTGCGCCGGCCGCACCCTCTGGACGGGCGGGCCAAGCAGCTCGTCCTCACCGAGGAGGGGCGGGAGTTGCGGCTCGATCTGCTGCGGCGGATGGGCACCGCCTCGCCGCTCGACCATCTTTCGCACGACGAGCGGGCCGCGCTCCGCGCCGACCTGCTGAAGGCGCTGGGGCGGGGCGACTGACCGCTCACGGGAGCAACACCCCGCCGGGGCCCCGGGATGCACACCGCGTCCCGGGGTCCCGGCGCTTTCGTATGCGTTCAGTAAAGTTATAGCTGTAACTATTGCTGCCCGCGATAGCTACAGCTTTAACTAAATCCATGATCACTGAGAAGAGCGCGTCGCGTACGCCGGTGCGCGAGTCCGGGGCCAACGAGGCAGGCAGAGCAGGCAGGGAAGGCGTCCAACTCCTGGTCCTGGCCCTCGGGTTCGTGATGGCCAGCCTGGACACCGGCATCATGAACGTCGCCGCGAGCGATCTGCGGGTCCGGCTCGGGCTGACGATGTCCGGCCTCACCTGGGTCGTCGAGGGCTATGTCCTCGCCTTCGCCGCGCTGCTGCTGCTCGCCGGCTCGCTGGCGCAGCGGTTCGGGGCCCGCCGGATCTACCTCGTCGGGCTCGCCGTGTTCACCGCGGCGTCCCTGCTGGGCGCCGTCGCACCGAACGGCGGCGTCCTCGTGGCGGCCCGCTTCGTCCAGGGGGCGGGCGCGGCGCTCTTCATGCCCAGTTCGCTGTCGCTGCTGATGAACGCCTTCCCCGAACCGGCGCGCCGGGCGAAGATCCTCGGCATCTGGTCGGCGGTCGTCTCCACCTCCGTAGGGCTGGCACCGACCCTCGGCGGCCTCCTGGTCGGCACGCTCGGCTGGCGCAGCATCTTCCTCGTCAACCTCCCCCTCGGCCTCGCCGGGTTGCTGCTGACCCGGCGGGTCGTCGCACGGGTACCGGCCCGCGGCACGGCGCTCGGCGGCACCGGCCACGTCCTGGGCCTGCTGGCTCTCGGGGCGCTGAGCTACGCGCTCATCGAGGGGCCCGGCAGGGGCTGGTCCGCGCCGCCCGTCCTGGGGGCGTCGGCGGTCGCGGCGGTCGCGCTGGCCGGCTTCCTCGTCCGGGAGCGGGCCTCCCGTACCCCGGTCCTCCCGGGTGCGCTCTTCGGGGACCGCGCCTTCGCCGCCGCCAACGTGGTCGGCTTTCTCTTCAACTTCGCCTTCTACGGCGCGCTGTTCGTCCTGGGGCTCTTCCTCCAGTCCGCGCGCGGGGCGGGTCCGGTGACCGCGGGGCTCCAGATGCTGCCGGCCGTTCTGGTCATCCCGTTCGGCAACATGCTCTACGCCCGGTTCGGGCCGCGGGTCGGCGACCGGACCGCGCTCACGGCCGCTCTGGCGCTCTCCGCAGCGGGCTACGCCGCGCTGTTCCTGACGCTCGCCCCCGGGCTGCCGTACGGGGTGCTCGCGCTGGTGCTGGCGGTCGCCCACCTCGGCAGCGGGGTCAGCTCCCCGGCGATGACCGGCGTCCTGATGGCGACCGCGGGCCGGGAGCACGCCGACATCGGCAGCGCGACCCTCAACGCCAACCGCCAGATCGGCTCCCTGGTGGGCATCGCCGGCATGGGGGCGGTCCTGACGGGCGCGGGCGGCGGCCACCAGGGTGCGGCCTGGGCCTTCGCCCTGGCGGCGGGCGCACTGGCCCTCGCGGCGGTGGCCGGCCGGGTGGGCATACGCACCCGGGCGTGAGGGGTGTCCACGGCCGGCGTGCGGGACGTACCCGGGCGGAAGGGGCGGGGCGTACGCACCGGAGCGTGGCCGCCGTACGCATCCCGGCGGGGCGGACCACGGCGCCACGGGCCGTCCCGCGCCCGCCCACCTGCCGCACCCCGCTCCGCGCACCGGCGCATACCCTTCCTGGGTGAGCGAGAACAGCACGCAGAAGTGGACCGCGGGCGCCGCGACCGGGATCGGATCGATGCCGGGCGGTGACGCGCGGGAGGCGGCCAAAACTGTCACCGGATCACTGGAGGCCTTCCCGTATCTGCCGGAACTGCCGGCCCGGGGTCCAGGGGCCGACATGATCGGCCGGACCCTCGGGATGCTGGTCGAGGTCTACGGCCATGTGGAGCCCAGTGGCTGGCGGATCAGCGACCGGCCGGGCCGGGACACCCGGCGGGCCCACTCCTGGCTGGGGGAGGACCTCGACGCCCTGGAGGAGTTCACCCAGGGGTACGAGGGCGCGCTGAAGGTCTCTGCGGTCGGCCCGTGGACCCTGGCCACCGCCCTGGAGCTGCGCAACGGCGAGGCGGCCCTCTCGGACCCCGGCGCCTGCCGGGACCTCGCGGCGTCGCTGATGGAGGGGCTGCGCGGCCACCTCGCGGACGTACGGCGGCGGGTCCCGGGCGCCCGGGTCGTGCTGCAGCTCGACGAACCGTCGTTGACGGCGGTGCTCCAGGGGCGGGTGAAGTCGGCGAGCGGCTACCGCACCCACCGTGCGGTGGACCGGGCCGTCGTGGAGGGCGCGCTGCGCGACCTCGTCGGGGTGGCGGAGGGCGGTCCCGTGGTCGTCCACTCGTGCGCGCCCGAGGTGCCCTTCGGGCTGCTGCGGCGGGCCGGTGTCACGGGCGTCTCGTTCGATTTCTCCCTGCTCACCGAGCGTGAGGAGGAGGCGATCGGGGAGGCCGTCGAGGGCGGTACCACGCTGTTCGCGGGCGTGGTGCCGGGCGTGGACAGCCGATTGTCAGACCCTGCCGGTAGCGTCATGGGTGTCAGGACGCTGTGGCGCAGGCTGGGGCTGGCGCCGGGGACTCTCAGCGAGTCCGTGGTCATCACTCCGTCGTGCGGACTGGCGGGCGCTTCGCCCGCTTATGCCCGCTCTGCTCTCGCCCACTGCGTCCGGGCGGCGAGATCACTCGCAGACAACCCTGAGTGACCGCACTCAAGGACCACGGGAGGACAAGACGGTGGCTGGCGAACAGCACGCAGCGCAATCCACGGTGCCCGCCGCGGCGCGGGAGGAGCACGCGCAGCTCGCTGAGCAGATCGAGGAGCACCGCTTCCGGTATTACGTGAAGGACTCCCCGGTCGTCAGCGACGCGGAGTTCGACCGGCTGCTGCGCTCCCTGGAGGCCCTGGAGAACGAGCACCCCGAGCTGCGCACCCCCGACTCCCCGACCCAGAAGGTCGCCGGGGCCTACGCCACGGAGTTCACCGAGGTCGCGCACCGCGAACGGATGCTCTCGCTCGACAACGCCTTCGACAACGAGGAGTTGGCGGCCTGGGCCGAGCGGATCGCCGGCGAGCTGGGCGGCGACCCCAAGAGCGCGGGCTACCACTTCCTGTGCGAGCTGAAGGTCGACGGCCTCGCCGTCAACCTCACCTACGAGCAGGGCCGGCTGACCCGGGCCGCCACCCGCGGCGACGGCCGTACGGGCGAGGACATCACCCCCAACGTCCGGACGATCGCCGAGATCCCGCACCGCCTGAAGGGCGACACGATCCCGGATCTGGTCGAGGTGCGCGGGGAGGTCTTCTTCCCGATGGAGAAGTTCCTCGCGCTCAACGAGCGGCTGGTGGCAGACGGCAAACCGCCGTTCGCCAACCCCCGTAACGCCGCGGCCGGTTCGCTGCGCCAGAAGGACCCCAAGATCACCGCGAGCCGCCCGCTGCACATGGTCGTCCATGGCATCGGCGCCCGCGACGGCCTGGAGATCGACCGGCTGTCGGAGGCCTACGACCTGCTCAAGGAGTGGGGCCTGCCGACGGCCACGCACAACCGGGTCGTCGACTCCCTGGAGGCCGTACGGGAGTTCATCGGCCACTACGGCGACGCCGACACCCGCCGCACGGCCGTCGAGCACGAGATCGACGGCGTGGTCGTCAAGCTGGACGAGATCCGGCTCCAGGGTCGGCTGGGCTCGACCTCGCGCGCGCCGCGCTGGGCGATCGCCTGGAAGTACCCGCCCGAGGAGGTCAACACCAAGCTGGTCGACATCCGCGTCGGCGTCGGCCGTACGGGCCGGGTCACGCCGTACGCCGTGGTCGAGCCGGTGACGGTGGCGGGCTCCGAGGTGGAGTTCGCGACCCTGCACAACCAGGACGTGGTCAAGGCCAAGGGCGTGTTCATCGGCGACACCGTCGTGATCCGCAAGGCCGGCGACGTCATCCCGGAGATCCTCGGCCCGGTCGTCGACCTGCGGGACGGCAGCGAGCGGGAGTTCGTGATGCCGGCCGAGTGCCCCGAGTGCGGGACGGCGCTGCAGCCCGCCAAGGAGGGCGATATCGATCTGCGCTGCCCCAACGCCCGCGCCTGCCCCGCCCAGATCCGTGAGCGGCTGTTCTACCTGGCCGGCCGCAAGTGTCTGGACATCGAGAACTTCGGCTACGTCGCGGCGACGGCACTCAGCCAGCCGCTGGAGCCCGCCGAGCCGCCGCTGAAGGATGAAGGGGACCTTTTCGGCCTTTCCATCGAGCAGCTGCTGCCGATCAAGTCGTATGTCCTCGACCCGGATTCCGGTCTGCCCAAGCGCGACCCGAAGACGGGCGAGGAGAAGGTCGTCACCTTCTTCGCCAACCAGAAGGGCGAGCCGAAGAAGAACGCCCTGGCCATGCTGGAACACATCGAGGCGGCCAAGCAGCGCCCGCTGGCCAGGATCATCACCGGTCTGTCGATCCGCCATGTGGGCCCGGTGGCGGCCGAGGCGCTGGCGCGCGAGTTCCGCTCCCTCGACCGCATCCGGGACGCCGAGGAGGCCGAGCTGGCCGCCGTGGACGGCGTCGGGCCCACCATCGCGGCCTCGCTGAAGCAGTGGTTCGCCGTGGACTGGCACCGGCAGATCATCGAGTCCTGGCGGGCCGCGGGTGTCCGAATGGAGGCGGAGCAAACGGGTGACGAGGGCCCACGTCCGCTGGAAGGCGTCACCGTCGTCGTAACGGGCACACTTCAGTCACACACCAGAGATGGCGCGAAAGAGGCCCTCCAGAACCTCGGAGCGAAGGTGACCGGTTCCGTTTCGAAGAAGACCGGATTCGTGGTGGTGGGCGACAACCCTGGTTCGAAGTACGACAAGGCCATGCAGTTGAAGGTCCCCGTGCTGGACGATGATGGCTTCGCGGTGCTGCTGGAGCAGGGTCCTGACGCAGCGCGAGCGGTAGCTGTCACTCCACCTGAGGAGGAGTGAGGTGTCACCTCATCGGCGCATACCAGATTGATCCGCGACGCCGGGTCGCATTCGGGCAACCGTCATCGATCGCTGCCCGTCGCGGCCTTCCGCGGCCTACTGTTGAGGAGTGCGCCTGCCGTGGCGCGGGCACAGCCGGCTGTGAGAGGGATCGGAATGAAACCGACCGACAGCGCCGCTCCGGCGTCGCGGCTCCGGCGGCTCGTCGTGCCCGCGCTGCCCGCGACCATCGTCACCGTGGCGGGCCTCGCGCTCGCCACGGGCGTCATCGTGACCCTGGGCGAAGGTGAGGCCCTCTTCCCCGGCGCCGCCGTGGGCTGGTCGCTGGCGATCCTCACCGGCATCATCGTCGGCCACCTGGTCGCCCTCGGCCGGGACCGCTGGTGGGGCGGAACGGGCTCCGGCGCTGCCCTCGCCCTCGCCGTCCTGCTGCTCTACGGCTGGGTGCCCGCCGTCCTCGTCAGCCTCTCCGTGGTCGTCCTGGTCGGTGCCGCCCGGCGGCACCGCTGGCGACAGGCCGTGGTGCACGGTGCCGTGGACATCCTCGGCCTCGGCACCGCGGCGCTCGGCCTCGCCGCGTTCGGTGTGGCCTCCAGCGTCCGCCACCCCTGGGGCCCGCCGTCCTGGAACCTCGCGGTCCTCCCCGAAGTCGTCGTCACCGCCGCCGGCTACCTCTTCGTCAGCCGCGGCCTGCTCTGGCTCAGCCTCACCCCACGCACCGGCCAGCTGCCGGCCATCCCCCGAACGGCCGTGCTGCGTCAGGCACTCGTCGCCATCGCACTGCTCGGCATCTCCCCGCTGATCGCCGTCTGCGCCGTCCACGCCCCCCTGCTGCTGCCGCTGTTCGCGGTTCCGCTGATCGCGCTGGACTCCACCCTCTGGATCGCCCGCGCCCGCGCCGAGGAGCAACTGCGTGACCCGCTCACCGGCCTGCCCAACCGCCAGTGGCTGCTGGAGCGCACCTGGACCGCCCTGGACGACGCCGAGCGCGTCGGCGCCCGCTCGGCGCTGGTCCTCATCGACCTGGACCGCTTCCGCTCCGTCAACGACACCCTCGGCCACCTCGCCGGCGACCGCCTGCTGCTCCAGATCGCCGAGCGCCTGCGGCACGCCCTCCCGCGGGGCGCCGAGGCGGCCCGGCTCGGCGGCGACGAGTTCGCCGTCCTGCTGCCCACCACCGACTCCCTCACCAGCTCCCAGCGGGCGGCCCGCAACCTCGTCGCCGCCCTGGGCTCCCCGCTGGACCTCGACGGACTCACCCTCGTGCTGGAAGCCAGCGCGGGGGTCGCCGTCTTCCCCGACCACGCCCTCGACGCCGAGGGACTGCTGCGCCGCGCCGATGTGGCGATGTACCAGGCCAAGCGCGACCGCAGCGGTGTCGAGCTCTACGAGGCCAAGCGGGACGGCAACACCCCCGACCGGCTGGGCCTGTTGGGCGATCTGCGCCGCGCCCTGGACGCCGGCGACGTCGAGCTGCACTACCAGCCCAAGGTCGGCTTCGACGGTCATGTGGCCGGGCTGGAGGCGCTGGTCCGCTGGGTGCACCCGGACCGCGGCCGGGTGCCACCGGACGAGTTCATCGCCATCGCCGAGTCCTCCGGGCTGATGCCCCGGCTGACGGAGTACGTCCTGGAGACCGCGCTCGCCCAGGTGGCGCGCTGGCGCGCGATGGGCCTGGAGGTGCCGGTCGCTGTCAACGTCTCCCCGCGCGATGTGCACTCCCCGGGCTTCGCTGGAGCGGTCGCCGCGCGGCTCGCCCGGCATCGGGTCCCACCCGGCGCCCTCCAACTGGAGATAACCGAGCACGTCCTCCTGGAGGACCCGCAGCGGGCCGCCGACACCCTCGCCGGGCTCACCGCGCACGGCGTCAAGATGTCCCTCGACGACTTCGGCACCGGCTACTCCTCGCTCGTCCACCTGAGGCGGCTCCCGGTCAGCGAGCTCAAGATCGACCGCTCGTTCGTGGCCCGGCTGGCCGTCGACACCGAGGACGCGGAGATCGTCCGCTGCACCCTCGACCTCGCCCACTCCCTCGGCCTCCTGGTCGTCGCGGAGGGCGTCGAGGACGACGAGACCTGGGAGCGGCTGCGCGATCTCGGCTGCGACGCCGTCCAGGGCTGGCTGGTGGCCGCGGCGATGCCACCGGACGAGACCACCGCCTGGCTGAGAGCCCGCGGCGAGCGCGGCTGGCAGCGCGCCTCGGAGACGGCCGCCCTCGCGGCGGAGAAGGGCGCCGAGCGCCCTTCCGGACAGGTCCTGAACTGACCCGGCCACCGGCCGTCCCATGTCCCCGCTCCGAAGCACCCGCGCAGCAGCCTCCGGCCCCGGCCCGTCCCGAGGAGGACGACCACGGGCCGTCGGCGGAGACGGCTGCGGCTGACGCGTCCGCCGATGGCTCCGATACGGCCGCCACGTCCGGTGAGGCCGGTGCGGCCGACGGGCCGGACGCGTCCGACGGGGCCGATGCGTCCGACGCGCCTGAAACCCCCGACGGGCCCGCCCGCCTCGACGAGCCCGAAACGCCGGAAGACACCGGCTCGTCCGACGTACCGGCGACCACCGGCCAGGTGCCCGCCCCGCCGGATGTGCCCGCCCCGCCGAACGTGCCTGCCCCACCGGATGTACCTGCCCCACCGGACGTGCCCGCTCCTCCGGACCTGCCTGCACCGCCGGACGTGCCCGCTCCGCCGGGCATGCCCGCCCCGTCCGAGTCCGCCCGGCACACCCCACGCCCCGAGCCGGCATCGGCCGAGGCGGACGCGCCAGCCGGGTCAGAGGCGGAGGCGGCACACGACCATCAGACCCCCGCCCCGCCGACACCGCCGGCCGCGCCAGGCCGTCCGGACGCGCCGTCTCCCAGGGCTCACGGCGAGCCCGGCACCGGCGGCGAAACAGCCCGATGAGCCTGCCGGGCCCGGTGCCCGGCAGGGGTCCCGGCCGGGCACCGGCGCCCGGCCGTGGAGCAGGAAACCGGCCCGTGTCGGGCGTTCGCGGCGGCCCCCGGCGAAACGGTTTCGCGGCAGCTCTTCCGTACGCCATAGGATTGGGCCGGAAAAGTTCACAGGAGTATTCGCCGAGAAGACTCCGCCTGGACATTCCGCCCGGAACACTCCGCCAAGAACACCAGAGGATCGCTGCATGCCTGGCATCACGCGCGAGGAGGTCGCTCACCTCGCCCGGCTGGCACGTCTGGAGCTGAAGGCCGAAGAGCTCGACCACTTCGCCGGACAGCTCGACGACATCATCGGCGCGGTCGCCCGCGTCTCCGAGGTCGCCGATCAAGACGTCCCGCCGACCTCCCACCCGCTGCCGCTGACCAATGTCATGCGGCCGGACGAGGTCCGTCCGTCGCTGACTCCCGAGCAGGCGCTCTCCGGCGCCCCGGCCCAGGAGCAGCAGCGTTTCAAGGTGCCGCAGATCCTGGGGGAGGAGTGACCGACATGGCAGACCTGATCAAGCTCACCGCCGCCGAGATCGCGGCGAAGATCGCCTCCGGCGAGCTCACCGCCGTCGAGGTGACCGAGGCCCACCTGGCCCGCATCGAGGCCGTCGACGAGAAGGTGCACGCCTTCCTGCACGTCGACCGCGAGGGCGCGCTCGCCCAGGCCCGCGCCGTCGACGAGAAGAAGGCCCGCGGCGAGAAGCTCGGCCCGCTGGCCGGCGTCCCGCTCGCGCTCAAGGACATCTTCACGACGGAGGGCATTCCCACCACCGTCGGCTCGAAGATCCTCGAAGGCTGGCTCCCGCCGTACGACGCGACGCTGACCAAGAAGCTCAAGGCCGCCGACGTCGTCATCCTCGGCAAGACCAACATGGACGAGTTCGCCATGGGGTCGTCGACGGAGAACAGCGCCTACGGGCCGACCGGCAACCCCTGGGACCTCACCAAGATCCCCGGCGGCTCCGGCGGCGGCTCCAGCGCCGCCCTCGCCTCCTACGAGGCCCCGCTCGCCATCGGCACGGACACCGGCGGTTCCATCCGCCAGCCCGCGTCCGTCACCGGCACGGTCGGCGTCAAGCCCACCTACGGCGGCGTCTCCCGCTACGGCATGGTGGCGTTCTCCAGCTCCCTGGACCAGGGCGGCCCCTGCGCCCGTACGGTGCTGGACGCGGCGCTGCTCCACGAGGTCATCGCCGGCCACGACCCGCTGGACTCCACCTCCATCGACGCGCCGGTCCCGCCGGTCGTCGAGGCGGCCCGCAACGGCAGCGTCGAGGGCATGCGCGTCGGCGTCGTCAAGCAGTTCCGCGGTGAGGGCTACCAGGCCGGTGTCATCCAGCGCTTCGACGAGTCCGTCGCGCTGATGAAGGAGCTGGGCGCCGAGATCGTCGAGCTGGACTGCCCGTCCTTCGACCTGGCGCTGTCCGCGTACTACCTGATCGCGCCCTCGGAGTGCTCCTCCAACCTGGCGCGCTTCGACGCCATGCGCTACGGCCTGCGGGTCGGCGACGACGGCACCAAGTCCGCCGAGGACGTCACGGCCCTGACCCGCGAGGCCGGCTTCGGCCCCGAGGTCAAGCGCCGGATCATGCTCGGCACGTACGCGCTCAGCTCCGGCTACTACGACGCGTACTACGGCTCCGCCCAGAAGGTGCGGACGCTGATCACCCGCGACTTCGAGAAGGCCTTCGAGCAGGTCGACGTGATCGTTTCGCCGACCACGCCGACCACCGCCTTCCCGATCGGCGAGCGCGCCGACGACCCGATGGCGATGTACCTCGCCGACCTGTGCACGATCCCCACCAACCTGGCAGGCAACGCGGCGATGTCGCTGCCCTGCGGCCTGGCTCCCGAGGACGGGATGCCGGTGGGCCTGCAGATCATCGCTCCTGCCATGGCCGACGACCGGCTCTACAAGGTCGGTGCCGCGGTCGAGGCCGCGTACACCGCCAAGTGGGGTCACCCGCTGCTTGAGGAGGCACCTGCACTGTGAGCGCCATGACCAAGAAGGCCAAGAACTTCAAGAAGTCCAAGGGCGGCCTGTACCTGTCGATCGGCAGCACCGCGTTCGGCGCCCTCAGCGTGGCCAAGCAGGCCAAGCTGGCCCGTCAGGAGAACGACACGCTCCGCCTGATCGACGCCGCCGTTTCGGCCGCGGCGATCGTCACCGGCCTGGCGATCCTCTACCGCGAACTGAAGCGCCTGGGCGACGACGACGTCCTGCTGGGCTGAGAGGGAAAGTTTCACCGTGACTGTCACTGACCTGGTGTCGTACGAGGACGCCCTCGCGACGTACGACCCCGTCATGGGCCTGGAGGTCCATGTCGAGCTCGGCACCAAGACCAAGATGTTCTGCGGGTGTTCCACCACCCTGGGCGCGGATGCCAATGCGCAGACCTGCCCCACCTGCCTGGGACTGCCCGGCTCGCTGCCCGTCGTCAACGCGATCGGCGTCGAGTCCGCGATCAAGATCGGCCTGGCGCTGAACTGCTCCATCGCCGAGTGGTGCCGCTTCGCCCGGAAGAACTACTTCTATCCGGACATGCCGAAGAACTTCCAGACCTCCCAGTACGACGAGCCGATCGCCTTCGACGGCTACCTCGACGTGCAGCTGGAGGACGGGGAGATCTTCCGGGTGCACATCGAGCGTGCCCACATGGAGGAGGACACCGGCAAGTCCACCCACATCGGTGGTGCCACCGGCCGTATCCACGGCGCCCGGCACTCCCTCCTGGACTACAACCGCGCCGGTATCCCGCTCATCGAGATCGTCACCAAGCCCATCGAGGGCGCGGGCGAGCGGGCCCCCGAGGTCGCCAAGGCGTACGTCGCCGAGCTGCGCGAACTCATCAAGGCGCTGGGCGTCTCCGAGGCCCGCATGGAGCAGGGCCAGATGCGCTGCGACGTGAACCTCTCGCTGCGCCCCAACGGCACCGAGACCTTCGGTACGCGCTCGGAGACCAAGAACGTCAACTCCCTGCGCTCCGTGGAGCGTGCGGCCCGGTTCGAGATCCAGCGGCACGCCGCGGTGCTCTCCTCCGGCGGCACGATCATCCAGGAGACCCGGCACTTCCACGAGGAGGACGGCTCCACCACCGCCGGCCGCATCAAGGACAACGCTGAGGACTACCGCTACTTCCCCGAGCCGGACCTGGTGCCGGTGGCCCCCTCGCGCGAGTGGGTCGAGGAACTGCGGGCCACGCTCCCCGAGCTGCCGCGGGTGCGCCGCAATCGGCTGCGCGAGGAGTGGGGCATCTCCGAGCACGACATGCAGTCGATCCTCAACGCGGGCGCGGTCGACCTGATCACCGCCACCGTCGACGCCGGAGCGGACTCCGCCTCGGCCCGTAAGTGGTGGATGGGCGAGCTGGCCCGCCGCGCCAACGAGGACGGCGTGGAGCTGGCCGCCCTGCCGATCACCCCCGAGCAGGTCGCCCGGGTCACGGCGCTGGTCGCCGACGGCTCGCTCAACGACAAGCTGGCCCGCCAGACCATCGAGGGCGTGCTGGCCGGCGAGGGCGACCCGGACACCGTCGTCGAGAAGCGCGGCCTGAAGGTCGTCTCCGACGAGGCCGCCCTGGGCACCGCCGTCGACGAGGCCATCGCCGCCAACGCCGCCATCGCCGACAAGATCCGCGGCGGCAAGGTGGCCGCGGCCGGCGCCCTGGTCGGCGCGGTCATGAAGGCCACCCGGGGCCAGGCCGACGCGGCCCGCGTCCGCGAGCTGATCCTGGAGAAGCTGGGCGTCGAGGGCTGACGCGCCACTTCTTGTGCCCGAGGCTTCTTGTGCACGCGGCCGAGCGGCCGTCCCTCTACGGAGGGGCGGCCGCTCCGTCGTTCAGGGGTGGGCGGTCCGTCCCGCCCTCAGGGGGCGAACAGCCAGCTGCCGCCGAAGACCGCTGCGAGCACGCCTATGGATGCGGTGAGCGTCATCCAGGGCCGCGCACGGCGCCAGCCCACCATGGCCAGCGCGGCGCAGCAGATCAGCACCGGACTCAGCACGAAGGCCAGGGCCGGGACCCCGCCCCTCACGATGCCGACCACGGCGGGCACGGTGACGAGCAGGGCGAGCGCGGTGGTTCCCAGCGCGATACGGCGCGGATAGTCGTCCCTGATCAGCACAGCTCTCCTCGGTCCCCCTCGGTTCCTTTCAGTGCCCCAGCCGTTCCAGTGCGGCGAGTGGATAGCGTTCCCCGGCGACGGCGCCGTCCGGTACCGCTGCGCGGAGTTGGTCGGTCTGCTCGGGGGCCAGGGCGATCCCGGCCGCCGACGCGTTCTCGTCCAGGTAGGCGCGGCGCTTGGTGCCGGGGATCGGGACGATGTCCTCGCCCTGGGCGAGCAGCCAGGCGAGGACGGCCTGCGCCGGGGTGCAGCCGAAGGACTCGGCGGTGGTGCGCACGGCCCGGACGAGGCCGAGGTTGCGGTCGATGTTCTCCTCGGCGAACCGCGGCCACCGGCGGCGGGCGTCCTCGGCGGTGAGATCGTCCCGTGCGGCGAGCGAGCCGGTCAGCATCCCGCGGCCGAGCGGTGAGTACGCCACGATGCCGATGCCCAGCTCCCGGCAGGTCGCCCGCATCTCGCCCTCCACCACGTCGCGGGTGAAGAGGGAGTACTCCAACTGCACGGCACTGATGGGGTGGACGGCGTGCGCCCGGCGCAGCGTCTGCGGGCTGACCTCGCTGAGGCCGAGGTGGCGTACGGCGCCGGCGGCGACCAGCTCGGCCATCGCGCCGACCGTCTCCTCGATGGGGACGGCCGGATCACGGCGGTGCATGTAGTAGAGGTCGATGTGGTCCGTGCCGAGGCGGCGCAGCGAGGCGTGGCAGGCTTCGCGCACCCAGGCGGCGGAGGTGTCGACCTCGTTCACCCGCCCCGTGGCGGCGTCGTGCCGCAGCCCGAACTTGGTGGCGAGGACGAGTCCGTCTCGCAGCGATCCCGTACGGCTGTGCAGCCAGCGCCCGAGGAACTCCTCGTTGGCGCCGCGCCCGTAGGCGTCCGCGGTGTCGAGCAGCGTGACGCCGAGTTCGACGGCGCGGTCGAGCGTACGGAGCGACTCGGCGTCGTCCGGGACGCCGTACGAGGTGGACATCCCCATACAGCCGAGGCCGAGGGGGGAGACGGCCGGGCCGTGGGTGCCCAGCTGGCGGGGCTTCATCGTCGGTCCTGCGCCCGTCAGTTGGTGACGTCGGCGAGGAACGCGGACCAGGCGTCGGCGCTCAGGGTGAGTATGGGGCCGCCGGGGTTCTTGGAGTCGCGGATGTGGATGGCGGAGGGGCAGGCAGCGACTTCCAGGCAGTTGCCGCCTTCGCTGCCGCTGTAGGTGGACTTGTGCCAGTCGTAGGCGATCTCGACGCAATCGCCGCCTGCGCTGCCGCTGTAGCTGGACTTGAACCAGCTAAGACCGTGAGAGAAGTGCTGGGCTGCTGTGCTGGTCATGACTCTCCTAGCAAGTCGTCCAGCAGGCTCTTCGTCTCCTCAGGGGTGAGGGCCTGCGACCGCAGCATGCCATATTTCTGTTGGTACGCACTGACCTCGTCCGGGTCATCGACGAGGAAGCTGATCCGTTGAGCTTCGATGTATGCGAGGTGCTCGTGGTCGGGTGTCTCCAGCAGGAGCAGAGGGCCATCTAGGGAGGCATGGGTACATCGGGCCGTCGGCATGATCTGAAGTCCCAGGAAGGGGAGTTCGGCGCACGAGCGGAGGTGGCGGAGATGGGCGCGAAGGATCTCCGGGCCGCCGATCGGCCGGTGGAGGACCACCTCTTCCAGGATGAAGTTGAGCATGGGCCTAGGCTTTTTGCGCTCCAGCAGTTTCTGCCGACTGATGCGTCCCGAGAGCCACACCTCGGCTCGCTCCTCGTCCAGCGGTGGGTAGAGGGAGTCGAACGCTGCCCGCGCGTACGGCTCCGTCTGCAACAGTCCGGGCATCACCTGGTTTTCGTACGACAGAAGAGTCAGCGCCTCCTCCTCATGCTCCACCAGGTCCTGCACGAAAGCGGGCAGCTTCTCCCGTTCCGGGACCTTGGCCACCGCGACCGCCAACGCCCCCTTGGTGTCGAGGATTTCGTCCAGCGTCTCGGCCAGGTCGAGCTTGAGAGGACGGCGGCCCTGCTCGATGGAGCCGATGGTGTCTTCGTGGAGCCCGACCCGCTCGGCCAGTGCGGGCTGGGTGATGCGGGCGGCCCGGCGGAAATGACTCAGCTGGGCGCCGATGACGTGCCACGAAGTGATTTTCTTCGGTTTGTTCGGCGATTGCATGCGGTCTGCCTTCCCCTCCCTGTGACGGCATGACACAGCCAGAAGTCGTACAGCCGATCTGTACGACCTGACACTGTGGTCCAGCATAGTTACGCACTGTGACAGTGGCGGCATGCACAAGGAGATCCAGACACTCTGCGCCCGTACGGTGCGCTACCGGCGTGAGCGCCGATCCGTCCCGCTGGCAAGGGAGTTCGCCCGCCATGCGCTTGCCGACTGGGACCTGGAGAGCCGGGTGGACGCCGTCCTGCTCTGCGTCAGCGAGCTGGCGACCAATGCCCTGCTGCACGGCGTGCCGCCGGGGCGTGAGTACCGGCTGTGTCTGTCGCTGTACGAGGACGGGCTGCTGCGGGCCGAGGTGCACGACAGCGGGGGCGGTGAGCCGCGGGTTCCGGTGCGGGGCGGTGCGGCGGAAGAGGAGTGCGGGCGGGGGCTGTTCCTGGTGTCCGCGCTCTCGGACAAGTGGGGGGTGGGGGAGCGTGATCCGGGCAAGATCGTGTGGTGTGAGTGGTGGCCGGAGAGGTGAGTGGTGTGCGGCGGTCCGGGGTGTCCATGATGAGAGACCTGGCGTGGACAGTGGATGTGACGGCCGCTTACCATCCTGAACTCGGTCCTGGGTCCGTTCTCCGGAGGCGTGGACCGTTTTGCTCGCGCCCACGCCAATGACGCCGTGACACGCACTCTTCATGGAGGTGTCATGCGTTCGCGTTCCGGTCCCGACCGAGCCGACGAGGTCTTCAACTTACTTCTGGCGCAAGGTGATTGCCCGCCCGCACGCGCGGCGGAGCAGCTCGGCATGACGAGCCGGAAGTTACAGGAGACCTTGCGGTATCTGGCCGCCATGGGGCTGGTGCGGCCGTCCCGCGACGGGGCGTTGCCGGTTCCGGTGTCACCGGAGACGGCGTTCGCGCTGCTGCTGGACACCGCCGAGCAGACGACGGCGGACCGGCTCGTCGGACTGCGTTCGCTGCGCGCCGCCTTCAGCGCGCTGGCCGACAGTCTGCTGGTCCCTCCCCCGGGCGCCGAGCGGTCCGCGGCCCGGATGGAGGTGCGGGTGGGAGCGCAGCAGATCGCGGAGAGCATGGACGCCATGGCGGCCGCGGCGCGCCGGGAGGTCCTCGTGCTGTGCCCGTACGACCCGGCCGCGCCGGAGTGCTGGGACGAGTCCGGGCGGCGCAGTGTCCAGGTCCTGGCGCGGGGCGTCTCCCTGCGCACCGTCCATCTGCACTCGACCGCGGAGAACACGGCGGGCCATGCGCATCTGCGCGGGCTGCGGCGCGCGGGCGCCGAGGTGCGGCTCGCGATGACCCTGCCGTTCCGGCTCACCCTGGTCGATGAGGTGCGGGCACTCGTCACCTCGGGCCCGGACGGTGAAGAGGTGACGGCGCTGGAGATCCACGGTGCCGCGATGTGCCGCTTGCTGCGGCAGGTCTTCGAGCACTGCTGGGTGTATGCGGAGCGGCTGACCGACGCCGGTTCCGGTGCCGCTCAACAGGGCGCCCACGAGGCAGCGTTGACCGACCGGGAGCAGATGGTTCTCCGGATGTTCGCCGCCGGGCTGAAGGACCGGGCCATCGCCCGCAACCTCGGGGTGTCCGACCGTACGCTGCGCCGGACCATCACTCCGCTGCTCACCAAGCTGGGGGCGGAGAGCAGATTCCAGGCGGGCATGATGGCCGTCGAACGCGGTGTGCTGACCCGGGCTTAGCGTGGGGCGCCTCGGGGCCGGTACGTGGCCCGTGCGGCCTGGTGACGGGTGTCGGGCCGCGGTGAACGGGCGCCGGTTGCGGTGGCCGGGTCAGGCCGCTCCGGCCGGCTGCGGTGCCGCCGGCCGGTCCTCCGTGGCGGGCGGCGGCGCCGTGGCCTGCCGGCCCCAGGTCGTACCGATGAGCACGAGGGCCGCCCCGGCCACGCCGAGCGCGCCGGGCCGGTCCCCGCCGAGGGCGACACCGATCACGGCGGCCCACAGCGGCTCGGTGCCCAGCAGCAGGCTCACCCGGGACGGCGAGGTCCGGCGCACCGCCCACATCTGGACGAAGAAGGCGAAGAGCGTGCACATCAGCGCCAGATAGAGGAGGGCGGCCCACTGCTGGGGGGAGTAGGCGGCCGCGGCGTCCACCGGTGAGACGGCGGCGAACGGTGAGGCGAGCGCGAAGACGACGACGGCGGCGGCGAACTGGACGACGGTCAGCGCCCCCGAGTCGGTCGAACGGACCGCCTTCATACGGCTCATGGCCATCACGTGCACGGTGCGGGCGACGGCCGCGAGCAGCATCAGGAGGTCGCCGGACGAGGGGGCGGTGAACCCGGACCCCTGGGTCAGCAGGGCCACACCGGTCACGGACAGCGCGGCTGCGCCGACGAATGCCCCGGTGGGGCGGGTGCGGGTGGCCACGGCCTCCGCGAGCGGGGTGAAGATCATGGTCAGGCTGATGAGGAGGCCCGCGTTGGTCGCCGAGGTGTGCACCACTCCGAAGGTCTCCAGCACCAGTACGCCCGACAGGAGCGTGCCGAGGACCGCGCCCGCGACGATCTCCCGGCCGCTCAGCCGGGTGACCGCGCGGCCCGCGACCACCGCCATCACCGGTGTGGCCACCACGAACCGCAGCAGGAGCAGGGCGATGACGGTGGTGCCGGTGGCCAGCTCCTTGGCGGCCAGGTAGCTGGAACCCCAGACCACGGCCACCAGGACGACGGGCACATCGATGAGCCAGAGGAGGCGGTTGCCGGGGCGCGCGGTGCGCGTGGTCACGGTGGTCATGGTGGGGAGGTCCTTGGTTCGCGGGGGAGTCAGGCCGGCCCCGGCACGCCGTGGGGGCGGGGTGCCGGAGCCCGTCGGTGCGGCCGGTCAGCGGGCGGTGAAGGCGACCACCAGTACGTCGCGGTGCGCGGGCGCCGTCGCGTCCACCGGGCGGACCGGGGTGACGGAGTGCAGGGTGCGGCGGTCGTCCCCGACCAGCAGGTCGCCCGGGTGGGTGAGGGTGGTGGTGAGCAGCTCCTCGCCGGAGTCGGCGAAGACCGCGCTCTCGCCGCCTTCGACATTGAGCCTACGGATCATCAGCGAGGTGATGAACGTGACCCCGTCGCGGTGCCGTCCCTCGGGGGCGGGCTGCCCGGTCTGGTCGTCGCCCGCCGTGATCCGGTACGGGTGCAGTTTGATGTTCCAGGCGGTGGTGCCGTCGACCGCGGTGAACAACGCGGCCATGGACAGCAGCAGGGAACGCAGCAGTGGATCGGCGGCGAACTCCTCCGTCAGCGGGTCGAAGTGCCGCTCGACGCCGCCGTTGAGCGGATTGATGGTGCTCTCCTGGAGGTACGGCGCGTGCGGCAGCGCCGTGAGGGTGCCCGTCGAGGTCTCCACGTCGAACTGGCCGTAGCGGCGGAAGCGGTAGGTACCCCCGTCGGCCATGTGCGTATCCAGCGTGAGGGCGTCCCAATGGGCTCCGAAGCGGGCCCAGTCGGCCGCGTCGGCGTCCAGCAGCGCGGACAGCTCCGGGGCCGGTATGAGGTGGCCGCCGGGGCCGGTCAGCGCGCGGACGGCGGGGGCGAGGGCGGCGGAAGCGAGGGTGTTCACCGTGCGGGTACTCCTGGCGTGCTCGGGCGTGGGGATCAGACGAGAACGGGGGCGGGGGCCGGAGCTGCACGGTGCGCGGCGGACTCCAGGGCGATGGCGCGGTCCTCCCATGCCTCACGGTCGCGCAGATAGCGGGGGCGTGCCGCGGTGATGGCGCGGGTCTCCGCGCCACCCAGCCGCAGCTCCCAGGTCACCGAGCCGCTCGTGGGGGCCGCGCAGGCGTCGATGAAGTGCTGTGCGGCGACGCGCAGTTCACCGAACCAGCGCCCTTCCAGGGCCTCGCGGACCCAGATCTGCTCCAGCTGCTGCTTCTCCCGGATCAGCTCCGCGCCCAGGCAGGCGCTCTCGACATGGCGGTAGGACCGCAGGAGCAGCGACGCGGCCGGCATCTCCCGGATTTCGAGCACCTTTTCCCCGTGGTCCAGGTGCTCAAGTCCGGAATAGCGGCCGAGGCCGTACGCACCGGCCCGCACATTGAGCTCACCGATCAGCTCGGTCAGCGGCATGCGCCGGCCGTCCACGGAGACCGGCAGGCCTGCCTCGAACGTGACGGTCACCCTGCTCGGTGCGGTGTCCGTGCGCGGCGCGCTCCAGCGGTACATGTCCTCGGGGACCGCGTGGTTCTCGGGGTCGTCGAGGATGCCGGACTCGAACTCCCGGCACCACAGGTTGGAGTCGCCGCTGACCAGCCGGCCGACGAGCAGATCGACACCGGCGTCCCGCAGCTCCGCGTGCTTGCGGTCCCGGTCGACGGGGCTGAGGTCGTACGGGCTGCCGTAGGGGCCGGGGTAACCGAGCAGGTCCAGCGCGCCGTTGAGGCGCCGGAGGGTGTTCTGCGAGCGGTTCGCGGTGTGGAGGACGGCCTGGGCGCCGAGCCGGCCGGCCAGCTCCGCTGCCGCCTGGGCGATCAGCGGGCGGCTGAGGGTGGAGCTCACCGGGTGGATTCCGAGATAGACGGCCTGGGCGGCGATGGCCTTGGCCACGTACTGATCGGCGAACTCCTCCCGTTTGTCGAGCACATGCAGCTGAGCGCCCAGAGCCTGGGCCACTTCGCGTTTGTGGCCGGTGGACTCGTCCTCGCCGATGTCGACGCTGACGGCGTGCACCTCACGGATGCCCTGCTCCCGGAGCTTCAGCAGCAGATACGAGCTGTCGAGCCCGCCACTGAAGAGCGTCACCACGGGGCGTGTGGGGTCGAGCAGCGTGTCGAGCTGGGAGAAGGAGCGAATGGGTGGTGGTGCCATGGCGTGTTCTTCCTCCGAGAGATCATCTTCGGAGCCCGTGGTGACGCGTCAGACGTCCCGCGGCCCCCTGAGAACGATCTTTCCGGGGCAGATGCCCGCGGGGAACGGTCATCGCGTGCCGGTACCGGCCACGTCCGCTCCCGGCCAGGGGCCGTCGGTTCGCGAAGGTGTCACCCCGCTCCCTGTCGCCGGTCACGGGAGTCCGCTAGCGTCCCCGTCGCCCCATCGCAAGGCATCGAGCGCAGACCGTTGACTGACTGATGGACCGTCGACTGGGAGGTCGGGCGTGACACCGGAGGTATCTCGCAGACGGGTACTGGGAGTGGGCGCGGCGGCGGGCGCGGCGGTGGCCGGGTCGCTGCTGCCGCCGTCGCTGCAGCAGGCGCTGGCGGAGGACGCGGCACGGCCGGGGCGGGGCGGCGGGCTCGGGGACATCCGGCACGTCGTCGTGCTGATGCAGGAGAACCGCTCCTTCGACCACTACTTCGGGACGCTGCGCGGGGTGCGTGGCTACGCCGACCGCAATGCGATCGAGCTGCCCGGCGGCCGGAGCGTCTACGAGCAGCCGGGGCTGCTGGGCCTCGGGACCGTGCTGCCCTTCCCGGTGCGCGGGGCGGCCGCCGCGCAGAAGAAGGACCTGCAGTACATCGGCGCCCTGGACCACAGCTGGTTCGGCGGCGCGGTGGCCTGGAACGGCGGCTGGATGAACGGCTGGGTCACCGCCAAGACAGCCGCCACCATGGCCCATTACGACCGGCAGGACGTCCCGCTCCACTACGAACTCGCAGACACCTTCACCGTCTGCGACGCCTACCACTCCTCGATCCACTCCTCCACCAGCCCCAACCGCAACCACCTGGTGAGCGGCTGGACCGGCTACGAGCCCAACGGGAAGCGGGCGGTGGGCAACGACGCCTACGAGGAGGACACCCACCCCGGCTACACCTGGACCACCTACGCCGAGCGGCTGGAGCAGGCCGGCCGCAGCTGGCGGGTCTACCAGGAGTGGGACAACTTCACCGACAACAACCTGGAGTTCTACGCGCGCTTCAAGGCGGTCGCGAGGAAGGCCCTGGCCAAGGTGGACGGGGTACGGACCATGACCGCCTACTACACGAAGGTGGCGGGCGCCGACGAGGCAGGGCGCAAGCGGCTGGCGGGGCTCCTGGAGAAGGGCGTCCAGGGGCTGGACCGCGCGGAGCGGAGCCTGTTCGAGCGGGCGCTGCGGCGGGGGGAGCCGGACACCCTGGCGAGCGCGTTCGCCGCGGACGTGGCGGGCGGCAGGCTGCCCGAGGTGTCGTACCTCGTGCCGTCCGCCGCGGACTCCGAGCACCCGGGCTCGTCCTCACCGGTGGAGAGCGCCACCCTCGTCTACAAGGTGCTCGACGCGCTCGGCCGCAACCCGGAGGTCTGGCGGCACACGGCGCTCTTCCTGACCTACGACGAGAACGACGGGTTCTTCGACCATGTGCCGCCCCCGGTGCCGCCCGCCGGGACCGAAGGGGAGTTCTGGGACGGCAGGCCGACCGGTCTGGGCATCCGGGTCCCGATGATCGTCATCTCCCCGTGGACGGTCGGCGGCTACGTCTGCTCCCAGGTCTTCGACCACACCTCGGTCACCCGCTTCCTGGAGCGCTGGACGGGGATCGCGGAACCCAATATCAGCGCCTGGCGGCGCACCGTCTGCGGCGATCTGACCACCGCCTTCGACTTCTCCCG
Source organism: Streptomyces sp. NPDC048612 (assembly GCF_043199295.1). Lineage (NCBI taxonomy): Bacteria > Bacillati > Actinomycetota > Actinomycetes > Kitasatosporales > Streptomycetaceae > Streptomyces > Streptomyces sp. NPDC048612. The sequence continues at coordinate 52,121 of NZ_JBICVV010000016.1, read as the reverse complement.
CGGGCGCCGGCAGCCCTCGGTGCGGCGGCCCGGCGCGGTACCGGAGTTCAGCGGGCGCTGGGCGCCGCTGCCGCCGCTCCGGCAGGCGCTGCCCCGCCAGGAGCCCGGCAGCCGCCCGGCCAGGGCGCTGCCGTACCGGCCGGACGCCGACGGCGGTTTCGACCCGGGCGCCGCGGTCTTCCGGATGGCCGTCCGCAACACCGGCGAGGCCTCGGCCCATCTGGCGCTCTATCCGTACGCGAAGGAATTCGGGGCGCCGCAGCACCGGGACGTGCGGGGCGAGGGGCGCTGGGAGGTGCCGGTGAAGGGCGGGAGGTACCGCTTCACGGTGACCGGCCCGAACGGCTTCCGGCGGGAGTTCGCCGGTACCGGGCGGGGCGCGGCCGCGGCCGTCACCCTGGGCACGCGGATCGACGCCGGGCGGCAGGAACTCCAGCTGACCCTCACCAACCCCGGCCGCACCGACCTGACGTTCACCCTCGCGCCGCTCGCCTATACGGACGCCGCGCCGCGCACGGTGACGGTGAGGGCCGGCGGCAGCCGCACCGTCGCCCATCCCGCCGCGGCCGCCCACGGCTGGTACGACCTCGCTCTCACGGTCACCGAGGACACCTCCTTCCGCCGCCGTCTCATGGGGCACGTGGAGAACGGCGAGGAGTCGGTCACCGGCTGAGGGGCGGTGTACGGGGGCGGGGCCCGGAGGAGGGGACGGCGGCGAGTTCCGCTTCCCGTTTTTTGTGGGGAAGCCCACAAAGGGGGTCAAAGGATCTTTTCCGGCTGACACCCTGCCCCGGAGAGGCGGACCGTACGCTTCCGCTTCGGGGCGTGCGGCGGTCCGCCCCGCCCCCGTACATCCGCGCTCGGCACCGCCCGTCCCCGGGAGATATCGACGCACAACCCGGGAAGCAGACGAGGTCCGTGACCGCTCTGGCTCGGTGGTGTCTCAGGCGCCGCATCGTGGTGATCGTGCTCTGGCTCGCCGCCTTCGCGGGCGTCGCCGTCGCCGCCGGGTTCACGGGGGCCGCGTACTCGAACAACTACGAGGTACCCGGGACCGAGTCCGGTCAGGCGAGCGCCCGTATGGCGAAGGCCTTCCCGGACCGCTCCGGGGACGGCGACACCCTCGTGTGGCACACCGACTCCGGAACGGTGCGTTCCGCCGCCGTCGAGAAGACGATGCGGCACACCCTCAAGAAGGTCGCCGGCCTGCCCGGAGTCTCCGAGGTGCACGGCCCCTACGGGACCCGCGGCGACCGCGACGGCGCGCGGCAGATCAGCGAGGACGGGCACACCGCCTACGCCTCGGTGCTCTTCGACCGGCGCACCGACGAGCTGGACGTCGCCCAGGTCCGCAAGGTCGTCGACACCGCGCAGGCCGCCGCCCGTCCGGGTCTCCAGGTCGAACTGGGCGGCGCCGGCATCGCGCTGACCGAGGCGCCGCGCGCCCAACTCCCGGAGATCATCGGGCTCTGCGCCGCGGCCGTGGTGCTCTTCCTCGCCTTCGGCTCGCTCGCCGCGACCTTCCTGCCGATCGTCACCGCGCTCGCCGCCGTCGGCACCGCCTCGGCCGGGATCACCCTGCTCAGCCACGCCATGACCGTCGCCGACTTCGCCCCGATGCTCGGCATGCTGATCGGGCTCGGCGTGGGCATCGACTACGCGCTGTTCATCGTCACCCGGCACCGCAAGGGACTGCGCGCGGGCCTGCCGGTCCAGGAGGCCGCCACCCGGGCCGTCGCGTCCTCGGGGCGCGCGGTCGTCTTCGCCGGTGCCACGGTCTGTATCGCGCTGCTGGGCATGCTGATCCTGCGGCTGAGCTTCCTCAACGGAGTGGCCCTCGCCGCCTCCCTCACCGTCGTCCTGACCGTGGCGGCCGCCGTGACTCTGCTGCCGGCGCTGCTCGGGCTGATCGGGACCCGGGCGCTGAGCCGCCGCGAGCGCCGCCGGCTGGCCGAGCACGGACCGCGGCCCGAGCGGCCCACCGGTATCGCCGCCCGCTGGTCCGGCTTCGTCGAGCGGCACCCGAAACTACTGGGCACCGTCGCGGCCGCCGTCATGCTCGCCCTCGCCCTGCCGACCTTCGGACTGCAACTGGGCACCTCCGACCAGGGCAACAACCCGGCCACGTCGACCACCCGCAAGGCCTACGACCTGCTCGCGGGCGACGGCCCCGGCCAGGGGAGCGGCTTCGGCCCCGGCTTCAACGGGCCGCTGACCCTCGTCGGCACCCTCGACGGCGCCAAGGACCGGGTCGCGTTCGGGAAGCTGCCGCACCGGCTGCGCGAGACGCCGGGGGTCGCGCAGGTCAGCGGGCCGGAGTTCGGCGCCGGCCGCGGCACCGGCGTGATCACCGTCGTACCGGACAGCTCCCCGCAGTCCCGGCAGACCTCCGAGCTGGTGGAGCGGCTGCGGACGGAGGTGCTGCCGGCGAGCGAGCGCGGGACCACCCTCCAGGTACGGGTCGGCGGGATCACCGCGAGCTACGACGACTTCGCCTCGGTCATCGTCGGCAAACTGCCGCTCTTCATCGGCGTCGTGATCGCCCTGGGGTCGGTCCTGCTGCTGCTCGCCTTCCGCAGCGTCGGCATCCCGCTCAAGGCCGCGCTGATGAACGTCGCCGCCGTGGCCTCGTCCTTCGGGATCGTGGTCGCGGTCTTCCAGTGGGGCTGGGGCAGCGAACTCCTGGGCCTGGGCAGCGCGGGCCCGGTCGAACCCTTCCTGCCGGTCATCATGGTGTCGGTGCTCTTCGGGCTGTCCATGGACTACCAGGTGTTCCTGGTCTCCCGGATGTACGAGGAGTGGCAGCTGACCCACGACAACCGCCGGTCGGTGCGCGTCGGTCTCGCCGAGACCAGCCGGGTGATCAACTCGGCGGCGGTCATCATGATCGCGGTGTTCGGGGCCTTCGTCCTCAGCGGCGACCGGACCATCGCGATGTTCGGCATCGGCCTGGCGAGCGCCGTCGCCCTGGACGCCTTCGTCCTCCGTACGCTGCTGGTTCCCGCCCTGATGCACCTGCTGGGCGGCGCCAACTGGTGGCTGCCGTCCTGGCTCGACCGGTGGCTGCCCCGGATCAGCATCGAGCCGCCGCCGGAACCGGGCGGCGTACGGCTGCCCGGCCCGCAGGACGGCGAGAAGCCGCTGGTGAGCGCGTAGCACGCGATCCGGGTCCGGCCCCGCGCCCGGTGTGGCACCGCCCGTCGCCCGCTCCGTGCCGCCGTTCTCATCCGACTCTCAGACACGGCGCCTACGGTCGCGCCCATGGGTACCAGGACGACCGAGAAGCGAACCGACGACGAGAAGGCCGTGCCGGAGCAGACCGCCACGGACACCGCCGCGATTCCGGAGGCCACCGAGGCCGAGGCGGCCGGCAAGGCCGCCGCCAAGGCCGACGAGCAGACCGATGACAACGCCGCCCTCGCCGCGCAGGACGAGGCCGGAGACCTCGGCGCGGACGACGCCGCCGACGAGCTCGGCGGCGACCCGGACACCGCCTCCGCGACGACGTCCTCCGGGGTCGCCGCGGGCGCCGGTGCCGTCGTGGCCGCGGGGCTCGGCCTCGCGTCCGTCAGCGGCACCTGGCTCGGCACGACGCTGGCCGAGCGCGCCAACCTGATGGGCCAGATCAAGCTCCAGTCGGGCAAGGCCAGTGACCAGATCGCCGCCGTCTACGGCGCCTCCTGGCACACCAACGCCCTGGTCAACGGCGTCTTCGCGCTCCTCGCCGTGATCGCCGCCACCGTGGTGCTGACCAGCCGGCGCGCCACCTGGGTCCGGGCCGTTGCCTGGGGCGGACTGGCGCTGGGCGTGCTGGGCGTGCTGATCTCCGCGGGCATGTACCTCGACCTGTTCGGCAGCATGCCGACCGTGCCCAAGGCCCCGGCGGGGGGTCCCACCGCTCCGTAGGGCGGCGCAACCGCCATCCGCCGAAGACCCACCGGTCCGCCCGGTGGGTCTTCGGCGTCTGCGGCGGCACGGCGGCCTGCTGTGCCGGGCGGAACCGGCAGCGGCCACATCGCGGCACACACGAAATCCGAAAGTTTATTGAGCCCGCGGCGTCACCCTTCTAACATGGGTAACTACCCTGTGTAGATCATTAGTTGGCCGAAAGGCCGCTAGTCGGCTGATGAGGTGAGATCCGCGAACAACTCCGTCGAACCCTCCTCCTTCCCGGACGATGCCGGAGCGGACTACTTCATCCGCGAATACCGCACCGCCGTGAACCCCGCCCGGCGCGACCTCCTGGAGAACAAGCCGCCGCTGCTCCTCCTCAGCACGTCGACGGACGCCCCGGAGTCCCACACCCACCGGGTCCTCGAAGCGCTGCGCTGGGCACTCGGACCCGAGTACAAGCGCGTTCCGCACACGGTGCTGTACGCCGAGGGCGACGTGCCCCTGCTCACCGTCCAGGCGGGCACCGGCCTCGAATTCGACATCCCCCGGCGCTCGACCCCGGACCGCTTCCCCAACTTCCGGCTGATGGCGGATGTCGTCGCCCAGATACAGGAGAGCCGTCCGGGCGGCGGTGGTCTGGGCGCGCGGAAGTTACGCGACCACGTCTACCGCCAGCGGGCCGAACGGGGCGGCCTCCCCGGCCTGTTGTGGCACCTGGGCGGCACCGACACCGCGCCCATCGGCGGGGTGTACGGCTTCTTCGTCGGACTCGTATGGCACTCCCTCACCCGGACGCTGCCCCGGTGGATCTGGGCCCGGCGGCAGAACCGCCGGCTCGTCAGGTCCAAGCGGAGCGGCTGGCTCGGCACCCACCTCAACGCGACCGCCGGCGGGGCGCCGGTCTTCGAACTCCTCGACCAGGTGGGGGCCCGCCAGTCGCCCCGGCTGAGTCTGGAGCCCAGCCATCCGCGCCACAAGGAGGGCCTCGCCGCCCTCGAACTCCTCCTGCTGCGCGCCCTGCTGGAGGACCTGCGCAAACCCGCCGTCGGACGGCTGCTGCCCAAGCGCCGCCGCCGGGTGGCCCGCCCCGTGCTGCTGGTGGAGATTCCGCCGGAGGGAGCCCCGGGAGCCGACGCGGCGGAGCGGTTCCTGCGGGCCTTTCACACCCTGCAGGCCGGGCTGGACGGGCCCGGACCGCTGGTCATCGCGGTCGGCCGTCCCTCCGGCTCCCTGCAGGCCGACCTGGGTGTGGAACGCACCAACCTCCGCCGGGCCAGCAGTCTGCTCCACTCCAGCAACCCGCGGCCGGTCGTGGTGCCCCTGGAGGACGAGCCCTTCGAGCGCCCGGGGCTGCAGATTCCCCCGGTGCAGCCGCGGAAGTTCACGATGGGCTGGCGCGCCGTGACCGCCGTCGAACTGGCCGCGCTGGCCACGGTCCTGGCGGGCGGCGCCCTCGCACCCGTCTTCTGGGAGACGCCGCCGGACACCCGCTGCGTGGGCGGGGACCGGCCGGCCGCGTCCGGCAGCCAGACCGAGCGCGTCGAGGTCAGGCCGAAGCAGTGGTACCAGGATGCGCTGGACCGCATCGGCAAGCAGAACGAGGAAGCCGAGAAGTACGCCAAGGACCGCGCGGTGCGCACCGTCGTGCTCTTCGAATCGACCGCTCCGACGAGTGCCGAGGACACCATCTTCGACGGGGCCATCCCCGAACTGCGCGGGGTCGCCATGTGGCAGCAGCGGCTGATAGAGGACGCCGCTTCGGACGCCTCCCGGGTGCCGCTGCGGGTGGAAGTACGGAAGGCCGGTGCGGGCTTCCGCGAAGCCGTCCCCGCCGCGCGTCGCCTCATCCAGGACGTCAAGCAGGAGAACTCCGGAGCGGCGTACCAGCAGATCGTCGGCGTCCTGGGCTTCGCGCAGAGCACCAAGGAGACCCAGGAGGCCGTGAAGGAACTGGGCGCCATCGGCATGCCGATGGTCGGCACCACCGCGACGGCGGACGAGATGCAGCAGAGCGATTCCTACTGGCCCTTCACGCCGGCCAACAGCACGGAAGCAAACATCGAGGCCGCCTTCGCCGCCCGTTCCCCCCTCGTGGCGAAGCCGGGGCGGACGGACCCGCTCGCGCCGGTGGAATGCGTACCCGCCGGGCACGCGGTGATCGTACGGACCCCCGACGACCTCTACAGCGAGAGCCTCGCCGAGCGGTTCCAGCAGGCCTTCACGGGGGGTGAGACGGTCATCAGCTTCCGCCAGGACTCCCAGCCCTTCGCCACGCAAGCGGGTACGCAGAAGGCGACCACGGCCGACCAGCTCGTCGGCCAGGTGTGCCAGGCCGTGAAGGCCGAACCGGACACCGCCGTCTACTGGACCGCACGGGCCAAGGACTTCACGGCCTTCGTCAGGGCCATGGACACCAACGGGACCTGCATCGAGAACGATCTCACCGTGCTCGGCGGCAATGAGCTGACGAATGTGGCGCTCACCGGCCAGTACGCCGACAAGGACTGGCTCCGGCTGTACCACTCCGCGCACCGCCTCCCCGAAGAGGACGACCGCGCCAGCGCGAAGACCAAGGACTTCGTGCGCCAGTACAACCGGCAGTATCCGCAGGACCCCTGGAGCCAGGACGGGCACTCCGCGGTCTCCTACGACGCGTTCCACGTCCTCTCCCGGGCCGTGGACGGCGCGGGGAGCACCGTGCGGCGGGAATCCGTTCTCACCGCCCTGCGAAACAACATCACCTTCGACGGTGCCACCGGGGTCATCAGCTTCTCGGAGTTCAGCAGCGGCCCCCCGAAGCGGAAGACCCTGGTGATCCTCCGGCAGTCGGCCGGCGAACCCGAAGCGGTGGTCGCCTGCGGTGCGTACAGCCTGACGGCACCGAAGCGGCAGGATTCGCCCTGCCCCGACTGACCCGCACCGCACCCGTTCTCCGGGCTCCCTACGGCTCCCGCATTCCCTCCCTAGGCACCCCTGAGTCCGCCGGACCCCGTTCCTAAGGACCGTACGGACACGAAGATCGGGCACCCTCCCGATGTGGCGGACCCCCCTTGGCGACGAGTCTGGAGCCACTCGACAGAACGTCGGGTCAGCACCTCACCACCGTCAGGGGAGACACCATGTTCCACTCCGAGCTGGAGATCCGGGTCCGTCACGAAGAGCTGCGCCGCGAGGCCGACCGGCGGCGTCTGGTGCGCCAGGCGAGCGAGGCCGACGGCGCCGGGCACCGTGGCGCCGCCCGCTCCGGGGACGACGAACCCGAAGGGCGGGTGAGTGTGTGGGGCCGGCGGGCGCGGGTACGCCGCGCCACCGCCTGACCGCGAGGTTCCGGTGCCCCACCGCTCACCGGCCCCGCGGCCGGCCCGACCGCCGCACGCCCGGCCCCAGGTGCTCACCGCACCGGGCCGGGCGTTCCGCGTCCCGGTCACGCCCTTCCCCGTACCGAAGCCCCCTGCCGGATTGTCAGAGCCCTGTGCGATGCTCGGCGGCGTGGAGACCAGGTCCGTCAGTCCCGTGTTCGTCGGCCGCGCGGCCGAACTCTCCGTATTGGGGGACGCACTCGACCGCATCGCGGTGTCCGGCGAGCCCCAGGCCCTGCTGATCGGGGGTGAGGCAGGGGTCGGAAAGACCCGTCTCATCGAGGAGTTCGGCGAGGCCGCCCGCGCCCGCGGCGCGCTCGTCGCGCTCGGCGGCTGCATCGAGATCGGCTCCGAAGGCCTGCCCTTCGCCCCGTTCTCCGCGATCCTGCACACCCTCAACTGGCATCTGCGCGACGAACTGGCCGCCGCCGTCGCCGGGCAGGAGGGCGAACTCGCCCGCATCCTGCCCGAATTGGGGGAGACGCCCGGCGAGGTGCACGACGAGGAGACCGGCCGCGCCCGCCTCTTCGAGCTGACCGCGCGCCTCCTGGAGCGGCTCGCCGCGCACCGCACCCTCGTCCTCGTCATCGAGGACCTCCACTGGGCCGACCGCTCCACCCGCGAGCTGCTCGCCTACCTCCTGAGAGCGCTGCACGACGCCGGCGTCCTCCTGGTGGCGACCTACCGCTCCGACGACATCCACCGCCGCCACCCGCTGCGGCCCTTCCTCGCCGAGATCGACCGGATGCGCACGGTCCGGCGCGTCGAGCTGGCCCGCTTCAACCGCGACGAGGTCCGCTCCCAGCTCGCCGGGATCAACGGCAGCGCCCCCGAAGAGGGCACCGTCGACCGCGTCTACAAGCGCTCCGAGGGCAACGCCTTCTTCGTCGAGGAGCTGGCCCGCGGCCTCGCCGACGGCTGTCTGCACGGCCTCAGCGACCCCCTGCGCGACCTGCTGCTGGTGCGCGTCGAGGCGCTGCCCGAGGACGCCCAGCGGGTGGTCCGCACGGCCGCCGAGGGCGGCTCCACGGTCGAACACGAACTCCTCGCCGCCGTCTGCCGGATGCCCGAGGACGACCTCATCGAGGCGCTGCGGGCGGCCGTCGGCAGCAACACCCTGGTGCCCACCCAGGACGGCACGGGCTACCGCTTCCGGCACGCCCTCGCCCGCGAGGCCGTCGTCGACGACCTGCTGCCCGGCGAGCGCACCCGCCTCAACCGCCGCTACGCCCAGGCCCTGGAGGCCGACCCGTCCCTGGTCCGCGCCGAGGTCTGCGCCGCCCGGCTGGCCAGCTACTGGTACAAGGCCCACGACGCCGCCAAGGCGCTGCCCGCCGTCCTCGCCGCCTCCGTCCAGGCCCGCCGCCGCCATGCGTACGCCGAGCAACTGCGGCTGCTGGACCGCGCCCTGGAGCTGTGGGACGACGCGCCCACCGAGGTCCGCCAGGGCGTGCGCCCGGTCGACTACGCCGAGGCGTATCCGGCCTGCGGCTGCCACGACGGCGACGCCCTGCGCTTCCTGGACCTGCTCGCCGAGATCGCGGTGGCCGCCCGGCTGTCCGGCGACACCGAACGCGCCTTCACGATCACCAAGCGCGCCCTGCGCTCGCTGCGCGACGAGAACGACCCCCTTCGCACGGCATGGTTCCGGGTGCAGCGCTCCCGGCTCTGCCAGGCCACCGGCCGCGGCAATGGCTGGGAGGACCTGGGTACGGCCCAGGAGCTGGTGCGCGGCCTGCCGCCGTCCTCCGTGCACGCCGAGGTGCTGGCCGCCGTGGCGAGCTGGTCGGTGCTGTACGAACCGGGACCGGGCACCTTCGCGACGGCCGAACGCGCCGTGGAACTGGCCCAGTTGGTGGGCGACGAAGGGGCCGAGCTCAACTCCCGGCTGACCCTCGCGGGGCTGCGGGTCGACGCCGGCGAGGTCGAGGAGGGCCTCGCCGACTTCCGTACGAGCCTGGACCGCGCCGTCGACCGCGGCTACTTCGGCGTCATCGGCCGCGGCCATGTCAACCTCCCCTCCGCGCTGGAAGGCGTCGGCCGCTCCCGCGAAGCCGTCGAGGTCACCGAGCGGGGCGTCGAACTCACCACCCGCTACGGCCTCAAGGACAGCACCAGCTGGGTGCTGGGCAACCGCGCCGAGTCCCTCCAGTCGCTGGGCCGCTGGGAGGAGGCCGACCGGGCCGTTGCCGACGCCGCCCGCCTCGCGCAGAACCCCAGCGCCGTCGCACTGGCCGCCAGCCGCCGCACATCTCTCGCCCTGGACCGGGGCGACCTCGCCGCGGCCGAACACGAACTGGCCGTCGCCCAGGAGTACTACGGCACCCACGCCCCGCAGCCGCAGCACGCCATCGTCATGGCGCGGCACGCCCTGCGCATCGCCGCCCGCCGGGGCCGCCTCCTCGACGCCCGGAGCATCCTCCAGCAGGCGCTGGACGCCGGCTTCCCGCCCGGTACCCAGCGCTACGGCTGGCCGCTGCTGTGGACCGCCGCCACCGCCGAGGCGGACGCCCGCGGGCTGCCCGCCGCCGAGCCCGGCCGGGCCGCGGTCCTCGCCCGTATACGGGACGCCGCCAAGCGACTGCCGCAGCTCTGCCCGGTCTGGTCGGCGTACGGCCTCGCGGTCGACGCCGAACTCCGCCGTGCCGAGGGCCGCGAGACCCCCGACGCCTGGGCCGGTGCGGTCAGCGCCTTCGAGCCCCTGGAGCGCCCGCACGAACTCGCCCGGGTCTGCTACCGCTGGGCCGAGTCACTCCTGCACGGCGGCGAGCGGGCCACCACCGGACTGCACGGCCGCACCCCGCGCGAGGCCGCCGTCCTCCTGCTCACCCAGGCGCACACCGCCGCCGTGACGATGGGCGCCCGCCCCCTCGCCGACGAACTCGAACTCCTCGCCCAGCGCGGCCGCGTCCCCCTGCCGGGCCTGACCCCGGCCGGGGCGGCCGCCCCGGTCACCCCACCGGGCACGGCCCCCGGCAGCGCCGCTGCCGAGCCGCCCGCCCCCGCCGAGTCCCTCGGCCTGACCCCGCGCGAACGCGAGGTGCTGCGCCTGGTCGCCGACGGCCGCAGCAACCGCCAGATAGCCGACGCCCTGTTCATCTCCCCGAAGACCGCCAGCGTCCATGTCTCCAACATCCTCGCCAAGCTGGGCGTCTCCGGCCGCGGCGAGGCGGGCGCGGTGGCCCACCGCCTGCGCCTCTTCGGTGAGCCGACGCCCGGCTAGTGCGGGCTAGGACGATTCCTGCTCCGGGCCTTGGGGCCGAGGCGCCCCGGCCCGCGGCGGGGCCGTCCTGACGACGACGGTGCCCGAGGAGAGGTCGATCGGGCCCTTACCGGGATCGCCGTCGCCCACGTCATCGACGACGAGTGACATCTTCTGCCGCTCCTCGTCGGTGTGTTTGCGCCCCGGTGCGAACAGTTCCTCCGCGATGTTGAACATGGTGCCCTGCCCCCTCGTCGGTGTGAGCGCACCCGTCCCCCTGCCCCCGAGTGTAGGCAGGACACCCGAAAAGGGGATCTGCCGGATCAGCTCACCTTGAGGCGGAGAATCCGGTCATCGCCCTTGTGCGGCGTGCCCCGTCCGTCGGTGTTGCTGGTGACCAGCCACAACGTGCCGTCGCCGGCCGCCACGACGGTTCGCAGCCGTCCGTAGGTGCCCTTCAGGAAGGCCTGCGGCGCGGCCACCGGCTTCGTCCCGTCCAGCGGAATCCGCCACAGCCGTTCGCCGCGCAGCGAGGCCATCCAGACCGAGCCCTTGGCGTAGGCGATACCGCTGGGCGAGGCGTCCGCGGTCTTCCACTGCTCGACCGGGTCCACGAACCCGGGACCCTTCGACCCGCCCTTGGCCCGGCCCTCGGCCTCCGGCCACCCGTAGTTCCTGCCCGGCTCGATGAGGTTGAGCTCGTCCCAGGTGTCCTGCCCGAACTCCGAGGCCCACAGCCGCTTGTCGCCGTCCCAGGCCAGCCCCTGCACATTGCGGTGGCCGTAGTCGTACACCACCGAGTCCGCCTCGGGGTTGCCGTGCGCCGGCTCGCCGTCCGGTGTCATCCGCAGGATCTTGCCCGCGGGGGAGTCCTTGTCCTGGGCCAGACCGGTGTCGCCGGTCTCGCCGGTGCCGGCGTAGAGCATCTTGTCCGGGCCGAACGCGATCCGGCCGCCGTTGTGGACCTGTCCCTTGGGGATGCCCTTGTAGAGCGTGTCGGGCGCGGCCAGCTGATCGCCCGGCGGACGCTTCTCGTCGTAGGTCATGCGGGCGATGCGGTTGTCGGACGCGGTGGTGAAGTACGCGTACACCTGGTGGTCGGCGCCGAACGTCGAGGGGACCGCGATCCCCAGCAGCCCGCCCTCGCCCCCCGGGTCCACACCCGGCACCGACCCCACGTCGGTCTTCTTCCCGTCCTTCGCCGAGACCCGGATGATCTTCCCGGTGTCCCGGGAGGCGACCAGCAGATCCCCGTCCGGCAGCACCGCCACGCCCCACGGCGACGTCAGACCGGTGGTCAGCGTGCCGGCCACCTTCACCGAGCCCTTGGCGGGCGGTGCGTCCGACGCCGGGGTGGCGCCCGGTGAGGAGGCGGCGCCGGGGCTCTTCGACGGGGTGGCGGAGCCGTCGCCCCGGGGCTGTGCGCCGGACGAGCAGCCCGCTGCCAGGAGCAGCGAAGCGGCGGCCAACACGGCGGTCTGGGAACGGCGTTGCACGGCTGGGGTCCTCTCGTCGGCAGGGCGTGGACAAGAACACCACATCGCGCGCCGCTGCGCCGCGCTCCACGCGTCCCGGAGCCACTCCCACCTGCCATGATCCGGCGCGGACGGCCCCCACGCGAGCGGGCGCCCCAGCGGGCGGGGACCGGACACGGCCTAGTACCAGGACCCCCGGGCCGGTGGCAGCGCGGCGATCTCCGCCAGGTCCTCGCGGGTGAGCACCAGATCCACGGCCTTGGCGTTCTGCGCCGCCCAGCGCTCCTTCTTCGTGCCCGGCACCGGGACGACATGCCGCCCCTGCGCCAGCGTCCACGCCAGCGCCACCTGCCCCGGCGTCGCCCCGTACCGCGCGCCGACCCGCCGCAGCCCGGCCACCACCGGCTGGTTCGCGGCCATCATCTCGGCCGTGAAGCGCGGGTGGCGGGCCCGTATGTCCTCCCGTTCGAAGCCCTGCCCCGGGGTGAGGGTGCCGGTCAGGTAGCCGTTCCCCAGCGGCATCGCCGCCAGGAAGCCGACGCCCCGCGACTCGCACCACGGCAGCAGCGCCTCCAGCGCCTCCGGCGACCACACGGACAGCTCGGCCTGCACACCGCTGACCGGGAACACCTGCTGGATGCGCTCCAGTTGGGCCAGCGTGCCGTCGTGCATCCGGGACCGGGGCCGCGCCCCGGCGGCCGGCCGCCGCCCCGTACGGGACATCCGGGCCGGCCGTACCGCCCGCGCGCCCACCGCGCACAGCCCCAGCGACCGCACCTTCCCCGCCGCCACCAGCTCCGCCATCGCCCCCCAGGTCTCCTCGATGGGCACCTCGGGATCGGCCCGGTGCAGCTGGTAGAGGTCGATACGGTCGGTCTGCAGCCGGCGCAGCGAGGCGTCGCAGGCCCGCTTCACGTAACCGGGCCGCCCATTGGCCACGATGTGCTGCTCACCCACCAGCAGCCCGCACTTGGTCGACACGAACGCGTCCGCGCGCCGCTCCTTGAGCACCCGCCCCACCAGCAGCTCATTGGTGAACGGGCCGTACATGTCGGCGGTGTCCAGCAGGCTGCACCCCCGGTCCAGCGCGGTGTGCACGGCCCGCAGCGAGCTGTCCAAGCTGCGCTGCGACTCGGTGTACCCCCAGCTCATCGGCATACAGCCGAGTCCGATGGCGCCCACGTCAAGGGTCGCCGCACCGATTGTCCTGCGCTCCACCTGGTTGTGCCTCCGTCCCCTCGCCCCCGGTCAAGGGCCAGACCAAACTAACGTCTGAACAGAACGTCTCTTCGCATAGCCTCGGGCCATGGCCACAGCAGAGCAGCGCACCGATGCGCACGACGTCTGGCTCCCGATCCCGCCCGACGAGATCGAGGGCCTGCCCGAGGGGCTCCACTACGTCCACTGGGACGCCGGCCCCGAGTACCCGGCCGACCCCGCCCGGTGCGCCTTCTACGCCGTCCCCTACATGAAGGACGTGGCGACCCTCCTGCGCCCGCTGTCCCGGATGAGCCGGGTCCGGGCGGTGCAGACGCTCACCGCGGGCGTCGACCACATACTCCCGGGGCTGTCCGACATGCCCTCCGGTGCTCACCTGTGCAACGCCCGCGGGCTGCACGACGCCAGCACAGCGGAGCTGGCGCTCACCCTGATCCTGGCGGCGCTGCGCGACATCCCGGGCTTCGTCCGGGCCCAGGACGCGGGGGAGTGGCGGCCGGAGTTCCGCCCGGCGCTGGCCGACAAATCGGTCCTCATTGTGGGCTATGGTTCGATCGGCAGTGCCATCGAAGACCGGCTCACACCCTTTGAGTGTGCGCGGGTGGCGCGCCTCGCACGCACCGCCCGTGACACAGTGCGCGGTCCCGTGCATCCACTTTCCGACCTGCCCGCCCTCCTGCCCGACGCGGACGTCGTCGTGCTGGCGACACCGCTCACCGACGCCACGCGTGGCCTGGTGGGAAGCGCTTTCCTGGCCCGGATGAAGGACGGCGCACTGCTGGTGAACGTCGCGCGCGGCGGGGTCGTCGACACCAAGGCCCTTCTCGCCGAGCTGGAATCCGGACGACTGTACGCGGCGCTCGATGTGACCGATCCGGAACCCCTGCCCCCCGGACATCCGTTGTGGCACGCTCCCGGCGTGCTCGTCACTCCACACGTCGGTGGCCCCAGCTCTGCCTTCCTGCCCCGCGCGAAGCGGCTGCTGCGGGACCAGTTGACGCTTTTCGCGGCCGGGGAGCCCCTGCGGAACGTGATCGCCACGGCCGACTGAAACCGGTTGCGCGTAGCGCTACGAGGCCGTACGACTGCAAGGAGTGTTCGCCCTTCGCTCTTAGTCACGCTCCGTAGAGACGCTATGTCCCTGAGTGACGGAACTGGTGTATCGTCCCGAGCGGGGACGACGCCGGGAACGACGCGGCGCGTGCGAACGATCCGGGACTCGAGGGGGGCGACGGGCGATGTACGGCCGATGGACGAGTAGCGAGAAGCACGATCCACGAACGCCCGCGGGAATACTGCGCGGCCCCCACGAGCGCCGCGCGTGGCGTCTCCCGGTGCGGATGCAGGGGAGAGTCCGGTGAGCGCCCCCGGGGCGATGCTCTCCCGACCACCGGCGTCGGCGGGCAACCCCCCGAGCGCGGTGCCACAGGTCGTGCTGGCCGTGGTCTGCGGCGGCTATGCCATCGGTGCGGCGTTCGGCTGGGGATCTCCCGAAGCCGCCGCGATCATGGGGGACTTCGGCCTCAGCTTCGCGGCGTTCCTGGCGGCCGTCTCCTGCGGGCTGTACGCACGCAAGCGGCGCAGCCGGTTCCGCCCGGCCTGGATGCTGTTCGCCGCATCCTCCGCGATGGCCGGCCTCGGCAACGGCGTATGGGGCTGGTACGAGGTCGTCGAAGGGATCACGGTACCCAGCCCCTCCCTGGCCGACTTCTGCTTCCTGCTCTTCGCGCCGCCGGCCATCGTGGGCCTGCTGGTGCTCGCCAAGAGGCCGGTGACCAGGGCCGGTTGGGTCTGTCTGGGCCTCGACTCCTGGCTGATCGCCGGGTCGCTGGTCACTCTCTCATGGAGCCTCGCGCTCGCCCACACCGCCCACTTCCAGGGCCGCAGCGTGGCCCAGAGCGCCCTGTCGCTGGCCTACCCGCTGCTGGACATCGTGCTGGTCAGCATGGTGCTCGCGCTGCACTTCCGGCGCTCCTCGGTGCACCGCTCGGCCATCAACACCGCGGTCGCGGCACTGGCGCTGACGGTGCTGTGCGACGCCCTGTTCAGCTCACCGCTGCTGCGTGAGCACTACCGCTCCGGCCAGATCCTGGACGCCGGATGGTTCGCGGGCTCGATGCTGCTCGCCTACGCGCCCTGGGTCGCCCGCCGCTCCGGCGACGGGGGCGTGGAGGAGGAGGCCAAGCCCGCCGCCCGCCGGGTGCAGCCGCACGGCAGCCGGCCCATCGCCGGTTCGCTCGCCGCACTGACCCCGTACCTCGCCGCCGCCGTCTGCACCCTGGGCATCCTCACCAACGTCCTGGACGGACGGCGCATCGACCGCGTGGTGCTCTTCACCGGCTGCACGGTCGTCCTCGCGCTGGTCGTCCGCCAGGGCATCATGCTGCTCGACAACATCACCCTCACCCAGGAGCTGGCGCAGAAGGAGAACCACTTCCGCTCCCTGGTGCAGGGCTCCAGCGACGTCATCATGATCGCCGCCCCGACCGGCGTGCTCCGCTATGTGAGCCCGGCCGCCGCGGGGGTCTACGGCCGCGACGCCGAGGAGCTGGTCGGCTCCGAGCTGGCCTCGCTGATCCACCCCGAGGACCTGGGCCGGGTGGTCCACGAGGTCCGCAGATTCCTCGCCGCGGCCCCCGAGGACGAGCCGACCACCCGTATCGAATGCCGTTTCCGCGCCGGGGCGCAGCGCTCCGGAGGGGACGGCTGGCTGAACGTCGAGTCCACGGTCAACCGCCACCACGGCGGCCTGATCTTCAACTCCCGCGATGTCACCGAACGCGTCCGGCTGCAGGCCCAGCTTCAGCACAACGCCTCGCACGACGCGCTCACCGACCTGCCCAACCGCGCACTGTTCACCGAGCGCGTCACCCAGGCCGTCACCGGCCGCCGGGCCAGCGACCACGACACCGCCGTGCTCTACATCGACCTCGACGGCTTCAAGCAGGTCAACGACACCATCGGCCACCAGGCGGGCGACGAACTGCTGGTGCAGGCCGCCCGCAGGCTCGCCGACTCGGTGCGCTCCGGCGACATAGCGGCCCGGCTGGGCGGCGACGAGTTCGCCGCGTTGATCACCGGCGACGGCACCCGCGACCGGGCCGCCCGGGAGTTCCGTATCCACGAGATCGCCGACCGGCTGCGCATCAAGCTCTCCGAGCCGTACCGCATCGACGGCCGGGACGTGCGGGTGGCGGCCAGCATCGGCGTCGCCTTCGCCGAGCCCGGGGTGAGCCCCGCGGGCCTGCTGCGCAACGCCGACCTCGCGATGTACCGCGCCAAGCAGGCCGGCAAGGGCCGGGTGGAGCTGTACGCCCCGCAGATGCAGCACGAGGTCGCGCACCGCGCCGAACTGGCCGGCAAACTCCGTACGGCGCTCAACGACGGCGCCTTCGCGCTGCTGCACCAGCCGGTGGTGGAGCTGGCGACCGGACAGGTCACCGCGGTCGCGGCACACGCCCGCTGGCGCTCCGCACAGGGCATCCTCTTCACCCCGGCCGAGTTCCTGCGGGTCGGCGACCGCGGCAGGGTCGCCGACGAGGACGGCGACCGCGCCGCCGAGCTGGACCGCTGGCAGCTGGAGGAGGCCGTCGAGCAGGCCGCGGCGCGCCACCGGGCGGGCTATCCGGTCCCGGTCGCCGTCCGGCTCTCCGCCCGCCGGCTGATGGACCACGCACTGTCGCCCAAGGGTGTCGAGACGCTGCTCGCCCGGCACGGCCTCCCCTCCCGTGCGCTCGTCGTGGAGCTGTCCGAGAGCGACCCCCGCCTCCCGCTGGACGACCTGGAGCGCCGGCTGGTCGCGCTGCGCCGACTGGGCGTACGGATCGCCCTGGACGGCTTCGGCAGCGGGTACGCCGCGATCAGTGCGCTGCGCCGGCTCCCGGTCGACGTGCTGCGGCTGGACCGCGGGCTGGTGGACGGTGTGGTGGAGTCCGCCCGGCTGCACAAGATCACCGCCGGGCTGCTGCGGATCGCCGGCGACCTGGGGATGCAGTCCGTCGCGGACGGCGTCGATCTGCCCGAGCAGGTGCTCGCCCTGCGCTCCATGGGCTGCACGCACGGCATGGGCGCGGCCTTCTCCGGGCCGCTCGACGAACACCGGCTGCGGCGGTCCCTGACGCACGCCCGCTATCCGGTACCGGACCCGGCGGGACAGGGCCGCGCGGTGGTGCTCACGGGCGGCGGACTGCCCGTCCGGCAGGGCGGCCCCGCGGGCCCGGAATCGCTCGTACATCCGCCATTGCGCTCAAATAGTGAGACCTCCGTCCCACCCACTTGACACTCGGTGCACGGCGGGGGGAGGGTCAGTGCCATGCGCACCCGAATTCTCGTACTTGGAAAGCGCGTCGGCTGACGCCGGGTCTGACGAAACCCGGTTCATCGCACCGACGCGCTCCCCTCGCTTGCCACCTGGCACGGGGGGTTTTTTGTTGCACAGCAACCTCACAAATCCCGTCAAAACCCTCAGCTTCGAGAAGAGACGCAGATGACCGAGCAGGCCTCCGGGGCCCACCATCCGCAGCCGCGGGCCCGTACCGCCGGCGGACCGCAGCAGCCCGCCACCGTCGAGCACGTCACGGGTGCACAGTCCCTCATCCGTTCGCTCGAGGAGGTCGGGGCCGACACCGTGTTCGGCATCCCCGGCGGTGCGATCCTCCCGGCGTACGACCCGATGATGGACTCCTCGAAGGTCCGGCACGTCCTGGTGCGCCACGAGCAGGGCGCCGGTCACGCCGCCACGGGATACGCGCAGGCCACCGGCAAGGTCGGGGTCTGCATGGCGACCTCGGGCCCGGGTGCCACCAACCTCGTCACCCCGATCGCCGACGCCCACATGGACTCCGTCCCGCTGGTCGCGATCACCGGTCAGGTCGCGTCCAAGGCGATCGGCACGGACGCCTTCCAGGAGGCGGACATCTGCGGCATCACGATGCCGATCACCAAGCACAACTTCCTGGTCACCGACCCCGCCGAGATCCCCCGGACGATCGCCGAGGCATTCCACATCGCGTCCACCGGCCGCCCCGGCCCGGTCCTGGTCGACATCGCCAAGGACGCGCTCCAGGCGCAGACCACGTTCTCCTGGCCGACGCAGACCGAGCTGCCCGGCTACCGCCCGGTGACCAAGCCGCACGCCAAGCAGATCCGCGAGGCGGCCCGGCTGATCGTCGAGTCCAAGCGCCCGGTGCTCTACGTCGGCGGCGGCGTCATGAAGGCCGGCGCCACCGCCGAGCTCAAGGTGCTCGCCGAGCTGACCGGAGCCCCCGTCACCACCACCCTGATGGCGCTGGGTTCCTTCCCCGACAGCCACCCGCAGCACGTCGGGATGCCCGGGATGCACGGTGCGGTCACCGCCGTCACCGCGCTCCAGAAGTCGGACCTGCTGATCACCCTCGGCGCCCGCTTCGACGACCGGGTCACCGGCAAGCTGGACTCCTTCGCGCCGTACGCCAAGGTGGTCCACGCCGACATCGACCCGGCGGAGATCGGCAAGAACCGTGTCGCGGACGTGCCGATCGTCGGTGACGCCCGCGAGGTCATCGCCGACCTGATCGTCGCCGTCCAGGCCGAGCACGACGCCGGGCACAAGGGCGACTACACCGCCTGGTGGAAGGACCTCAACCGCTGGCGCGACACCTACCCGCTCGGCTACGACCTGCCGGAGGACGGCAGCCTGTCCCCGCAGCAGGTCATCGAGCGGATCGGCAAGCTCGCCCCCGCCGACACCATCTACGCCGCGGGCGTCGGCCAGCACCAGATGTGGGCCGCCCACTTCATCGGCTACGAACAGCCCTCGACCTGGCTGAACTCCGGTGGCGCCGGGACCATGGGCTACGCCGTCCCCGCCGCGATGGGCGCCAAGGCCGGCCAGCCGGACCGTACGGTCTGGGCGATCGACGGTGACGGCTGCTTCCAGATGACCAATCAGGAACTGGTCACCTGTGCGCTCAACAACATCCCGATCAAGGTCGCGATCATCAACAACGGTGCGCTGGGCATGGTCCGCCAGTGGCAGACCCTGTTCTACAACCAGCGCTACTCCAACACCGTGCTGCACAGCGGCCCCGAGTCCAACGGCCTGGTGACGGCGGGCAAGGCCAGCGGCGGCACCCGCGTCCCGGACTTCGTGAAGCTGGCCGAGGCCATGGGCTGCGTCGCGATCCGCTGTGAGGACCCGGCGGAGCTGGACGCGGTCATCGCCAAGGCCAACGCCATCAACGACCGCCCGGTCGTGGTCGACTTCATCGTCCACGAGGACGCCCAGGTGTGGCCGATGGTCGCCGCCGGCACCTCCAACGACGAGGTCATGGCCGCCCGGGGCGTGCGTCCCGACTTCGGCGACAACGAAGACGACTGAGCCCAGGACGTCACGGACGCACGGAAGAAGAGAGAAGACCCATGTCCAAGCACACCCTCTCCGTCCTGGTGGAGAACACCCCCGGCATCCTCGCCCGGATCGCCGCCCTGTTCTCCCGCCGCGGCTTCAACATCGACTCCCTCGCGGTCGGGGTCACCGAGCACCCCGACATCTCCCGCATCACCATCGTGGTCAGCGTCGAGTCGCTGCCGCTGGAGCAGGTCACCAAGCAGCTCAACAAGCTCGTCAACGTGCTGAAGATCGTCGAGCTGGAGCCCGGCGCCGCGATCCAGCGCGAGCTGGTCCTGGTGAAGGTCCGCGCCGACAACGAGACCCGCTCGCAGATCGTCGAGATCGTCCAGCTCTTCCGCGCCAAGACGGTGGACGTCTCGCCCGAGGCCGTCACCATCGAGGCCACCGGGTCGAGTGAAAAGCTGGAGGCGATGCTCAAGATGCTGGAGCCGTACGGCATCAAGGAACTGGTGCAGTCCGGAACCATCGCCATAGGCCGTGGCGCCCGGTCCATCACCGACCGCTCGCTGCGCGCGCTCGACCGTACGGCCTGACCGCCCCCGGTCCGGCCGGACCGCATGGCGAGACCCACCGCCCTTCCCCGCCCCGCCCGACGTACTGTGTGGGCACCCGCTAGATCCAAGGAGATACCCGAAGTGGCCGAGCTGTTCTACGACGACGATGCCGACCTGTCCATCATCCAGAACCGCAAGGTCGCGGTCATCGGCTACGGAAGCCAGGGCCACGCGCACGCGCTGTCGCTGCGTGACTCGGGCGTCGATGTGCGGGTCGGTCTGCACGAGGGCTCCAAGTCCAAGGCCAAGGCCGAGGAGCAGGGTCTGCGCGTGGTGACGCCCGCCGAGGCGGCCGCCGAGGCCGACGTCATCATGATCCTGGTGCCGGACCCGATCCAGGCCAAGGTCTACGAGGAGTCCATCAAGGACCACCTGAAGGACGGCGACGCGCTGTTCTTCGGCCACGGCCTGAACATCCGCTACGGCTTCATCAAGCCGCCGTCCAACGTGGACGTCGCCCTGGTCGCCCCCAAGGGCCCGGGCCACCTCGTCCGCCGCCAGTACGAGGAAGGCCGCGGCGTGCCGTGCATCGCGGGCGTCGAGCAGGACGCCTCGGGCAAGGCGTTCGAGCTGGCGCTCTCCTACGCGAAGGGCATTGGCGGCACCCGCGCCGGCGTCATCAAGACCACCTTCACCGAGGAGACCGAGACCGACCTGTTCGGTGAGCAGGCCGTGCTCTGCGGCGGTGCCTCGGCGCTGGTCAAGGCCGGCTTCGAGACCCTGGTCGAGGCGGGCTACCAGCCCGAGATCGCGTACTTCGAGTGCCTCCACGAGCTGAAGCTCATCGTGGACCTGATGTACGAGGGCGGCCTGGAGAAGATGCGCTGGTCGGTCTCCGAGACCGCCGAGTGGGGCGACTACATCACCGGCCCGCGGATCATCAACGAGAACACCAAGGCCGAGATGAAGAAGGTGCTCGCCGAGATCCAGGACGGCACCTTCGCCAACACCTGGATCGCGGAGTACAACGCCGGTCTGCCGAAGTACAACGAGTACAAGAAGGCCGACGAGGACCACCTGCTCGAGACCACGGGCAAGAAGCTCCGCAAGCTGATGAGCTGGGTGGACGACGAGGCGTGAGCCCGGGGACAGGGGGTCGCGGCGGATGCCGCGGCCCCCTCGTCCATGGCGCCCCGCGGCGCCTTGTCCGCCGCGTAGAACCCCGCACGGGTGATCCTTCCGTTACGGCAGAGGACGCGCCCCGCACCACCACTAGACTGCCAAGCACAAGCGCGTCAGGCTCACAGCGTCGTGCGTCTTCCACGCGGCATTCCCCTTCACCGCCTGCGGCCGTCGGGACGGCCGTCCTCCTCCACTGCCTGAAGGCGTGGGAGGTACCCCCATCGGACTAGATGAGGACTGAAGACCACGTGAGCTCGAAACCTGTCGTACTGATCGCCGAAGAGCTGTCGCCCGCCACGGTCGACGCCCTCGGCCCGGACTTCGAGATCCGGCACTGCAACGGCGCGGACCGCGCCGAGCTGCTGCCCGCGATCGCCGATGTCGACGCCGTCCTCGTGCGCAGCGCGACGAAGATCGACGCGGAGGCCATCGCCGCCGCGAAGAAGCTGAGGGTCGTCGCCCGCGCGGGCGTGGGCCTGGACAACGTCGACGTCTCCGCCGCCACCAAGGCCGGCGTGATGGTCGTCAACGCCCCGACCTCCAACATCGTCACCGCCGCCGAACTGGCCTGCGGTCTGCTGGTCGCCACCGCGCGCAACATCCCGCAGGCCAACACCGCCCTGAAGAACGGCGAGTGGAAGCGCAGCAAGTACACCGGCGTCGAGCTGAGCGAGAAGACCCTCGGTGTCGTCGGCCTCGGCCGGATCGGTGTCCTGGTCGCCCAGCGGATGTCGGCGTTCGGCATGAAGGTCGTCGCCTACGACCCCTACGTCCAGCCGGCCCGGGCCGCGCAGATGGGCGTCAAGCTGCTGACCCTCGACGAGCTGCTGGAGGTCGCGGACTTCATCACCGTCCACCTCCCCAAGACGCCGGAGACCGTCGGCCTCATCGGGCACGAGGCGCTGCACAAGGTCAAGCCGTCGGTCCGGGTCGTCAACGCCGCGCGTGGCGGGATCGTCGACGAGGCGGCGCTGGCGGACGCGCTGAAGGAGGGCCGGGTGGCCGGCGCGGGCCTGGACGTCTACGCCGTCGAGCCCTGCACCGACTCCCCGCTCTTCGAGTTCGACCAGGTCGTCGCCACCCCGCACCTCGGTGCGTCGACGGGTGAGGCGCAGGAGAAGGCCGGTATCGCGGTCGCCAAGTCGGTGCGGCTGGCGCTGGCCGGCGAGCTGGTGCCGGACGCGGTCAACGTCCAGGGCGGAGTGATCGCCGAGGACGTCAAGCCGGGCCTGCCGCTGGCCGAGCGGCTGGGCCGGATCTTCACCGCGCTGGCCGGCGAGGTCGCCATGCGGCTGGACGTCGAGGTCTACGGCGAGATCACCCAGCACGACGTCAAGGTGCTGGAGCTCTCCGCGCTCAAGGGCGTCTTCGAGGACGTCGTCGACGAGACGGTGTCCTACGTCAACGCCCCGCTGTTCGCGCAGGAGCGCGGTGTCGAGGTGCGGCTGACGACCAGCAGCGAGTCGCCCGAGCACCGCAACGTGGTGACCGTGCGCGGCACCCTCGCGGGCGGCGACGAGGTGTCGATCTCCGGCACGCTGGCCGGCCACAAGAACATCCAGAAGATCGTCGCGGTCGGTGAGCACTCGATCGACCTGGCGCTCGCCGATCACATGGCGTTCCTGCGCTACAGCGACCGCCCCGGTGTCGTCGGCACCGTCGGCAAGATCCTGGGCGAGGCGGGCATCAACATCGGCAACATGCAGGTCTCGCGGGCCGACGTCGGCGGGGAGGCGCTGGTCGCGCTGACCGTCGACGACACCATTCCGCCGAACGTGCTCAGCGAGATCGCCGAGGAGATCGGCGCGACCTCGGTGCGCGCGGTGAACCTCGGCGACTGACCGCCAGGTCTTCGCAGGTCAACGGGCCCGGCCTCCGCTCCGTGCGGGGGCCGGGCCCGTTCGCGTGCCCGCATCGTACGGGCGCGCTCGCGGTCCGCGAGCCGGTGTGCGGCGCGGCCGAACCCGTCCCGGGTTCACCCGAATGGCCTATCCGGGGGTGAGGCCGCGGGCGCCGTCGGCGGCGTCGTGCGGCCGCCGGAGCCGCCGGATGCGGGTCCTCCCGACTCGCTGGGGAGATGTTCGCGTCGCGCAATGGGAACTGCGCGTGCCCCCGCCGGTGCGTGCGGAAGGAGAGCGACGCCATGAATGCACCCCTGGGGGACGCCCCGCAGAGTCTCACCGGCCTGCATGTGGTCGATGCGGACGGCGCGAAGGTGGGCCGGGTCCAGCAGGTCTACCGGGACGATGCCACCAACGAGCCCGAGTGGATCACGGTGCGCACCGGGCTGTTCGGGATGAAGGAGACCTTCATCCCGCTCGCCGGCGCCCGGCGGACCGGCGACGAACTGCATGTTCCGCACGCCAAGGCCACCATCAAGGACGCGCCGCGGATCGACGCCGACGGCCATCTCGACCCCTCCGAGGAGACCGAGCTGTACCGGCACTACGGGATGACCCGGCCGGGCACCCCCGACCCGGGCTCCACCGCCCCGGACGCCGCCGACCAGGGCGGAGCCGCATCCCGTCCCGGCCCCCGGGCGACGGAGGGCGCCGCGCCCCCTCCCACGGGCGGCGAGCGCAACAAGCTGGTCGAGGGGCCGATGGCGGGCGCGGGATCGGGTACCCGGGCCGGACCGCGGGACGGCGACACCGCACGCGGCAAGGAGCAGCTGCCCGAGACCGGACCCGCGGAACACGAGGGCCGGGCCCGTCCGCGCGAGGGGGAGCGGGGCTTCGGCGACGGCGCGGGCGGGCGCGAGGGGCCGGACCGGCCGCGGTGACCGGAGCCGGGCGGCGGGGCGCCCGCAAGCTGTACGTACGTCTAAAACGGGCGTCTGGTACGAGCGTATGTGTGGCGATAGGCTGCCGTCATGGGACACCGTGAAGATCTCCTGGAGGGCGCCAAGCGCTGCCTCCTGGAGAAGGGATACGCGCGCACCACCGCCCGCGACATCGTCGCCGCGTCCGGCGCCAACCTCGCCTCCATCGGCTACCACTACGGCTCCAAGGACGCCCTGATGCGCCAGGCGATCATCGCGTCCAGCGAGGAGTGGGGAGCCGGCGTGGCCCAGGTGCCGCCCGCCGACGAGCCGCGGCCCGGCGACGCCGACCCGCTGGAGCGGTTCGCCGAGGTCTGGGACCTGTTCCTGCAACGGATCGCCACGGAGCGGGAGTTCATCGCCGCACAGGTCGAGGTGCTGGGGCTGCTGCCGCGCGACGCGGCGCTGCGCGAGGCGATCGGCGAGGTGCTCCCGGAGGGCGGCGAGGGGCTCGTCGCGGTCTTCGAAGGGGTGCCGGACACCGAGGTCGACGCGGAGTCCGCACGCGTGGTCGGCTCCTTCTACCAGGCGCTGCTCACCGGCCTGATGGTCCAGTCGCTGCTGACCCCCGACACCATGCCCTCCGGCCAGGATCTGGCGACCGCACTGCGCCGGGTCACCGCGGGCGAGGTGCTGGGCAAGAAGGGGTGACGCAGGGTGGGGAAGCGGGCTGACCGGCCGGGCGCCGGCCAGGGCCCGGCGACGGCCGCGGCCACTGGCCGCGACCGCCGTCATCGCGGGGTCAGCCCTGCGGCGCGGTCTCGGCCCGCTCCTTCCGGACCGGCGCGGCAGCCGCCGTCCTCTGCGGGCGGAACAGGAGGCAGAGCGCGGCGGCGGCCACCAGGACCAGGGCGCATGCCAGGAGGACGGTCCGCAGGGCTTCGGTGAAGCCGGCGGCGAAGGTCTCGGCGGCGACGCGTTCGTACAGCGCGGCCGCGGCCCGGGTCAGGCCGCCGGGCGGCGTGGGCGGACCGTACTGCTGCGCGGCGGCGGCACTGTCCTCGATGAACCGGGCGCGCAGGTGCTCCGGGAGCCGGCCGGCCTGTCGCTCGGCCGCGTCGCGCAGTGTCGAGGAGAGGCGGGCCGACAGCAGGGCACCCAGCACGGCGGTACCGAGGACGCCGCCGATCTGCCGGGTGGTGCCGGAGACGCCGGAGGCCGCCCCGGCCAGCCGCGGGTCCACGCCGTCCGTGGTGGCCTGCTGCAGCGGCGCGAAGGTCGCGCCGCTGGCGATCCCGATGAGGAGCAGCCCCGGCAGCAGGCTCCCCACGCCGCCGTCCGGGCCGGCCATGGACAGCAGCACCAGCAGGCCGACGGCCAGCAGCGTCATCCCGCTCATCAGGACGTACGTGCCGCCGAAGCGGTCCGACAGCCGCCCCGCGTACGCCGAACCGACCGCGGTGAGCACGGCGTTCGGCAGCACCACCAGGCCGGTCTCCAGCGCCGAGTACCCGCGCGCCGTCTGCAGGTACAGCACCAGCACGAACATGATGCCGATCATGCCGAGCTGGAAGACGAACCCGACCCCGTTGCCGACCGCGAAGTTGCGGGTGCGGAACAGGGCCGGCGGCATCAGGGGCTCACCGCGCTGCCGGTGCTGCCAGAGGACGAACACCGCCAGCAGGACGACGCCCGCCACGAGGACCGAGGTGATGGTGACCGGCCCGGCGACGGTGCCCCAGTCGTAGCGCTCCCCCTCGATCAGGCCGAACACGATGCCGCTCAGCCCGGCGGTGGCCAGCACGACGCCGGCCAGGTCCAGCCGGTGGGTCCGGCCCGAGCGCATGGGCGGCGCGCAGGTCAGTGCCAGCACGGCGGTGACGATGCCGACCGGGACGTTGAGGAAGAAGATCCAGCGCCAGCCGAGGTGGGCGAGCAGGAAGCCGCCGGCGACCGGGCCGACGACCGGGGCGAGACCGGCGATCACGCCGAACAGGCCGAACGCGCGGCCCCGCAGCCGCGGCGGGAAGATCGTCAGAATCGCCGAGATGACCTGCGGGAACAGCAGCGCCCCGCCCAGTCCCTGCAACGCCCTGGCGGCCAGCAGCTGGGCCGGTGAGCCGGCCAGCCCGCACAGCGCGGAGGCGACGGTGAAGGTGCTGACGCCGAGGACGTACAGCCTGCGGTATCCGAAGAGGTCGCCCAGCCGCCCGGTGCTGATCAGCAGCACCGAGAAGACCAGCAGATAGCCGTCGATGAGCCACAGCACCTGGTCGTAGGAGGCGTTCAGGCTGTGGATCAGCGTGGGGACGGCGACGTTGATGACGGAGCCGTCGAGCAGCGACATGAAGAAGCCGGTGCACATGATCGCGAGTACCCGCCACGGACGGTGCGTGGGCGGGTGAGAAGTGGAGTGGACTTCCGGCATTCCGGAAACCTCCCTGAGGAACCGGCTCTGCGGCTGGTGACGCGGACCGGGCCGCTGGTGCCGGAGGAGCACTCACGCCGGAACACGGTCCCCGGCGGATCACCCCCGGGCCCCCGGAGAGCACCGGAAGGGCTGACGCACGTCGTCACCATCACAGAACACCCTTGTCAGGATGTGATGAGTGACTTCCACCTTCCCCGTGTCATCGGGACCCGGGGGAAGCTGGTTGGCGAGGCGGAGAGCCCAACGGTGAGAAGTCGGCTCGCACCGTAACACAGCGCCCTGGGCACGCGGTTGAGACCGCGTCAGGCCGGTCGCGGACCCTTGGGGCGTTCAGAGCCGCGCCGCTTTGAGGGCCATGTGCAGCAGCAGCCGGTGTTCGCCGTCGGCCAGGTCGAGGCCGGTCAGCTTCTCCACCCGGCCGAGGCGGTAGTAGAGCGTCTGCCGGTGGATACCCAGGGCCTGTGCGGTACGGCTCGCCTGGCCCGCGCAGTCGAGGAACACCTCGGCGGTGCGGGCGAGTTCCGCGTGTGCGGGGGCCAGCAGCGGGCCGATGGCCGGGTCGGGGGCGGTGCCCGGCAGGGCGGTCAGCATGCGGTACGCGCCGATGGCGTCCCACTGGGTGATCGGGCCCAGCCGGGGCTCGGCGTGCGCCGCGCGGGCCGCGTGCAGCGCCTCCCGCCAGGTGGCCGGGAGATCGGTCAGCTCCCTTGTCCCGGCGCCGATTCCGGCGGCACCGGGCCGGAGCGGCGGGGGCGGCCCGGCGTCGGCGCCCTTCCGGCCGCCGCGCGGCGCCTCGGCCGCCGCGGCGCCCGCACGCGGGGAGCGCAGCAGATGCTCGGCCACCGCGTGGGCCGGGCCGGACGCGCCGGACGAGCGCAGGCGGACCAGCGCGGCCAGGGCGGGTACGGGCTGCGGGCGGGCGGCGGGCCCGGTGCGGCCGTCGCGTCCCGGGGCGGGCTCCGGCTCGTCCGTCCCTGTGGCCGGTCCGTCCGCCGGGCCGCCCGCCGGCAAGGCGCAGGCCGCGAGCAGGCCGGGGAGGCTCGGCAGCGGTGCCGCGTCGGTGTCCGAGGTGTCCCAGGGCAGCACCGCGACGAGGGTGAGCGGGGCGCCCGGGGTGAAGCGCAGGCTGTCCCGCAGCGCGTCCCGCAGCGCGGCCGCCGCGGCAGGCCGCCCGTCGGGCTGTGCGACCAGCAACTCCCGCAGCAGATCGGCGAGTTCGGAGCCGGCGCGGGCCTCGTCGGCCAGGAGTGCGCCGATCCGGGTGGCGGTCTCCATCGCCTGCGCGATCCGCGGGTCGGGCGGCGCGCCCCGGCCGCCCAGTTCGAGGTCGGTCAGATGTCCGTCGTCCAGCAGCCAGACATAGCCGTGCACGACACCCCGATGGCGTACGGGCAGACAGATACGGCCCCGGAAGACCCCGGCGGCCGGGTCGGGCGGAATGCGCAGCGGGGTCTTGGCGCGGGCGATCCCGAAGGCCTCGAACCAGGCCCGTACGGCCGCCGAGGAGCGGCGCTGCAGGATCGAGCGGGTGCGGACCGGGTCCATCACCTCGTCGTCGTCGCCCTCGTGCGCGCCGAACGCGATCAGCCCGAAATCCCGGTCCTCCAGCGTCGCCGGTGCGCCGAGCGCCGCCGAGATCTCGTCCACGAGCTGCTGGTAGTCGCCCCGCATCGGCCGTCCGGCCCCTCTCCTGTCATCACACCACCGGCACCGCCGGTGACTCGGACACCTCTCACACCACTGGCACCACTGGCACGGTCACCTCACCCCCATTCTCATACATCTGTCTGAGATCCCGACCACGAAGGCGTGACAGCTGTCGATGGCCGGGAAGTGGCGCGATCCTTAAGTTTCAGGTGGCTCAATATTGCCGACGCGTTCGCCCGCCCGGTGTCCGCCCGGTACTTGTCACCCTGAATCGTGGAGGTGCCCATGCTGGGTCCCGTGCTTCTGGCCGCAGCGCGCAGCGACAGCATCCGCCGGATCGTCGCCGCCGCCCCGGTCACCCGGCCGGTGGTGAACCGGTTCGTCGCCGGCGAGCGCCTGGACGAGTCCATGGCGGCCGTCCGGTCGCTGGCCGCCCGTGGCCTGGAGGTCACCCTCGACCACCTGGGCGAGGACATCACCGACCCGGCCGAGGCGCTGCGCAACCGCGACGCCTACCTCCAGCTGGCCGCGGCTCTCAAGGAGCACGGACTCGGCGTCAAGGCCGAGATGTCGGTCAAGCTGTCCGCCTTCGGGCAGGCGCTGTCCGGCGGCCATGAACTGGCGCTGAAGAACGTCACCCCGGTGGTCGAGGCCGCCGCCGAGGCCGGGACGACCGTGACCCTCGACATGGAGGACCACACCACGGTCGACTCCACCCTCGCGATCCTCGCCGACCTGCGGGAACGCTTTCCCCAGACGGGCGCGGTGGTCCAGTCCTACCTCTTCCGTACCGAGGACGACTGCCACGCCCTCGCCGGGGAAGGCTCCCGGGTGCGGCTGGTCAAGGGCGCGTACAAGGAGCCCGCGACCGTCGCCTTCCAGGACAAGCGGGAGGTCGACAAGGCCTATGTGCGGTGCCTGAAGATCCTCATGGCGGGGGAGGGCTACCCCATGATCGGGTCGCACGACCCGCGGATGGTGGCCATCGGCCAGGAGCTGGCGCACCGCAACGGCCGCAAGCCGGCCGACTACGAATTCCAGATGCTGTACGGCATCCGTGAGGCCGAGCAGCAGCGGCTGGTCGCCGAAGGGCACCGGATGCGGGTGTACATCCCCTACGGCACCGACTGGTACGGCTACTTCATGCGCCGACTGGCCGAGCGCCCCGCGAACCTCGGGTTCTTCCTGCGGTCGCTGGCGACCCGCGGCTGATCTTCGCGCCTGATCGCCCCGCCGGGGCGGGCGCGGGTGGATGCTGGAAGCCGGGGGAGACATCTCCGTGCGGCGCCGCCCGCGGCCGCCCACCCGAAGCGGCCGCGGCCGCACCACCGACGTACGAAAACCGACGAGCGAAATCGAAGGAGACACGGCCGCTATGGACGCTGTGACCCAGGTCCCCGTGCCGGTGAACGAGCCGGTCCACACCTACGCCCCCGGCAGCCCGGAGCGTTCCCGCCTGGAGGCCAAGCTCAAGGAGCTGGCCGGCAACCCGATCGAGCTGCCCATGACCATTGGCGGCGAGCAGCGGATGGGCGGCGGCGAGCGCTTCGACGTCGTGCAGCCGCACAACCACTCCGCCCGTCTCGGCACGTACGCCAACGCCACGGTCAAGGACGGCCAGGACGCGGTCGACGCCGCGCTGGCCGCCGCCCCGGCCTGGCGCGCGCTGTCCTTCGACGACCGCGCCGCGATCATCCTCAAGGCCGCCGACCTGCTCTCCGGCCCCTGGCGCGAGACGATGGCCGCCGCCACCATGCTCGGCCAGTCCAAGACCGCTCAGCAGGCCGAGATCGACACCCCCTGCGAGCTCATCGACTTCTGGCGCTTCAACGTGCACTTCGCGCGCCAGATCCTCGCCGAGCAGCCCCCGGCGAACTCCCCGGGCGTCTGGAACCGCTCGGACCACCGCCCCCTCGAAGGCTTCGTCTACGCGATCACGCCCTTCAACTTCACCGCGATCGCCGGCAACCTCCCGACCGCGCCCGCCCTCATGGGCAACACCGTGGTCTGGAAGCCGTCCCCGACGCAGACCTACGCCGCCGTGCTGCTGATGCAGCTGCTGGAGGAGGCCGGGCTGCCCAAGGGCGTCATCAACCTCGTCACCGGCGACGGCAAGGACGTCTCCGAGGTCGCGCTGACCCACCCGGACCTCGCGGGCATCCACTTCACCGGCTCGACCAAGACCTTCCAGTACCTGTGGAAGACGGTCGGCAACAACATCGAGAACTACAAGACCTACCCGCGTCTGGTCGGCGAGACCGGCGGCAAGGACTTCATCGTCGCCCACCCCTCGGCCGACCGCGCCGTGCTGAAGACCGCCATGACCCGTGGCGCCTTCGAGTTCCAGGGCCAGAAGTGCTCCGCGGCCTCCCGCGCCTACGTCCCGGCGTCGCTGTGGAACTCCGGGCTCAAGGAGGAGTTCGCCGCCGAGGTCGACGCCCTGTCCATGGGCGACGTCTCGGACCTGTCGAACTTCATGTCCGCCGTCATCGACGAGCGCTCGTTCGCCAAGAACAAGGCGGCGATCGACCGCGCCAAGGCCGACCCGACCGTCGAGGTCGTCGCCGGCGGTACGTACGACGACAGCGAGGGCTACTTCGTCCGCCCGACGGTCCTGGTCTCCACCGACCCGGAGAACGAGATCTTCAAGGACGAGTACTTCGGCCCGATCCTCGGCGTCTACGTCTACGACGACGCCGACTACGACACCATGCTCACCCAGATGGAGTCGGCCTCGGCGTACGGCCTGACCGGTTGCGTCATCGCCCGGGACCGCGCCGAGGCGGCCCGCACCTGCGAGCTGCTGCGCTTCGCGGCCGGCAACTTCTACATCAACGACAAGCCGACCGGCGCCGTCGTCGGCCAGCAGCCCTTCGGCGGCGGCCGCGCGTCCGGCACCAACGACAAGGCCGGCGCCAAGCAGAACCTGATGCGCTGGACCTCCACCCGCTCCATCAAGGAGACGCTGGTCCCGCCGACGGACTACCGCTACCCGCACATGGGCTGACGTCCGACGGCCGCACGCCGACGGCCCGGCACCCCTCTCCCCGGGGGCGCCGGGCCGTCGGCATGTTCTCAGGCTTTGCGCGGAGGGCCGGTGATGGCCTCGCCGATGGTGAAGCCCTTGGCGGGGCCGTCGGGGATGACGACGTCGATTCCGTACCGCGCGCGGTGACTCTGGGCATAGGTGGCTTCGCCGGGGCTCGGCGAGGACAGAACGGTGACGGTGCCCATGCCGTCGTAGTCGTCGATGAGGATGTAGACGGGGATTCCGGCACGGGCGTAGGCGCGGCGCTTGCGGACGCGGTCGCGCTGCTTGCAGTCATGACCGGGCGAGACCACCTCGGCGACGAGTGCTACGCAGCCGACGTCGAGGCCAATCCCGTCTTCGGCCACGTATTCGGTGTCGTCTCCGAAGGCGGTGATGGCGTCTTCGAGGGCGATGATGAGGTCCGGAATCCAGACCTTACGGCCGTGGATGATGTTCGTGTCATTGGTAACGGCATAGGCACTCGACTGCTTGTCGAGGTACTGCGTCAGTTGTCGGCGCAGTTGAAAGCTGATGCGGCTATGGCTGTGGCGACCGGTGGGCGACACCTCGATGGACCCCTCGATGATCTCGGCGTGGAAGCCCTCGGGGAGTTCCATGGCTTTCCATGCCTGCCACAGGACCTCGTCCAGCTCGGGTCCGGGGGTCGTGTCCTCCGGGGTCGTGATCTCCGGCATCGTCACGGGCGCCTCCTGCGCGAGCGCGGTCATGGTGCAGCACCTCCTCCTAAGTGTGGGCGGGCTCGGCCTCGTGGCACAAGCGACACCGCCACGCTAGGGAGATCCCGCGCCTCCATGACCAGCAAATATCCGGGGATCACTCGTTCGAGCACCCGCCCGCCGTCTCAGATAGTAGGAAGCCCAAGTAATTGTGCAGACATCACGGCCGAGCTGTCCTAGCGTTGTAGGAGCCGAACGTAACGCTCCATCGAGCGATTGCGGATGTGGCCCGGTGCGCGAGCGCAGGTGACCCCTGCCGTGCCGAGGCCCCCGCGTTTTCCGGCCGCTTCTGGATCGACGCATCCCATTTTCTCGGGGCTCTGGCATAGGAGACGTGAATCATGGCTGAGACTGCCGTCCGCAGGACCCGTCACGCCGCCCGTACGAACGGCGACACCGACCGCAGGAACGCCGCGGCCGCCCTCCAGCGTGCCCTCGACCGCCGTGACAACGGCGGCTCCACCGGGCACTGAGATGGTGCGCGCGCGACCCGGGTCGGTGCTGTCGCGGCCGGCGTCCATGCCCTGCCGCTGCTGCTGGCGCATCCGGCTGTCCGTGGCCCGGTGGCTCTTTCTCTCCTGAGCATTCCTGTAGGGGCACCCGGATTCCGGGTGCCCCTACAGGTGGGCGCTGATCATTCCGCGGGTGAGCGGGTCACCTCGAAGTGGTCGATGCGCTCGCCGGACTCGGCGAGGGCGGTGACCTTCATCCGCGGACGGCGGCCCGGGGTGACCTCGACGGCGATGAAGGAGTAGCCGGTGTAGCGGACCCGGGACCACTCCACGGTCTCCTTGGTCTTCTTCTGGCCCTTGGACCAGTGGTAGGTGTCCACGTGGTCGAGGTCCTTGACGTGGCCCTCGTAGCTGTCCGGCACGGGGAAGTCGTAGAGGGCCCGGCCCGCGCCGCCCGCGGTCACGTACACGATGCCCTCGCGGGTGGAGTCCACGCGCGCGCCGATCGGCATCTTCTTGGCGACCCGCCCGCCCTTGAGCGCGTCGGTCCGCTCGTAGACGTGGTTGTGGCCGTTGACGACCAGGTCCACCTGGTGCTTCTCGAACAGTGGCAGCCACGCGTCACGCACCGCGCCGTCGGAGGCGTGCGAGTTGGTGGTGGAGAAGGCGCAGTGGTGGAAGAACACCACGAGGAAGTCGATGCCGTCGGTGGCGCGCAGTTCGCCCAGCCGGCGGTCGAGCCAGCGGGTCTGCCGGCCGTCGGTGTAGCCCTGGTTGGCGGGGATCTCGTAGGAGATGTCGTTGGCGTCCAGGGCGACGACGGCGGTGTTGCCGTAGGTGAACGAGTAGACGCCGGGGGCGTGTTCGGCGTCCGGGCCGTTGCCGGGCAGGGTCCAGCGGGCGTTCTGGCCGCCGTAGCCGTTGGGGGAGTACCAGGCCTCCATGTCGTGGTTGCCGGTGGTCACCATCCACGGCACGGACTTGGCCACCGACTCGGTCTGTGCGAGGAACTGGTCCCAGACCCGGGCGTCGTAGGCGTCGTGCTCGGAGCCGTCGCCGTCGGTGTCCGCGTAGCAGATGTCGCCGGCGTGCAGGTGGAAGGACGGGTTCTGGCCCAGGATCAACTGGTCGTTGGCCAGGGCGTGGTAGCTCACGCCCTGGTCGCCGAAGGCGGTGAAGACGAACGGCTCGGGGCGGGCCGGGGCGGTGCGGAAGGTGCCGACGGTGGAGAAGTGGCGCGGGTCGGCCGGGTCGAAACCGTCGTGGCCGACGCCGTAGTAGTACGTGGTCCCCGGGCGCAGCCCGTCGAGCGCGGCGTGCAGGTAGTACTGCTGCACGGCCGGCAGCTTGGCGGACAGCGACGGGGTGTGCAGCGGGCGGACCTCGGCCTCGATCTTCCGCCCCAGGTCCCACGGCTCGATACCCACCCGCAGATACGGCCGCTTGACCGCGAACGGCACCTGCCAGCTCACCCGCATCTGGCTCTTCGGGTCGGCGCCGAAGGCCAGATGGCGGCCGAACGGGGCGACCAGCGCACCGTCGACGACGGCCGTGGCGGGCGAGGACAGCAGCGTGGGCGAGGCGGCCTGGGCCGAACCGGACAGCAGCCCGGAGCCCGCCACCACTCCCGCGGTGGCCGCCGAGGTGCGCAGCAGGCCTCTGCGGCTCAGCTTCGTACGGAGGTAGTCATGCTGTTCCGGCATGCTCATCCGGGCCGCCAGCTGCTCCGGGATGCCGACGCGGGGGGTGTGCGAGGGCAGGGGGGCGGACCCACGGGATGTTCCAGTCATGCCGCCGAATTTCGCAGCGTGATCCGACCGCTGTGGGGACAGCGGGTGAACGGGAGCTGACCGGCTCCCCATGTGTCCGTATGGCGGACGTTACGTGTCAATCACTGGGACGCGGCGTAGGGTCCAGACATGTCTCGCAGCATTCGCCTCGCAGTGATCCCCGGTGACGGTATCGGCCAGGAGGTCGTGGCCCAGGGCCTGAAGGTCCTGACCGCGGTCCTCCCGCAGGACGTCAAGCTGGAAACCCAGGAGTACGACCTGGGCGCCCGGCGATGGCATGCGACCGGTGAGACGCTGCCCGACGCGGAGCTGGAGTCGCTCAAGGGGCACGACGCGATCCTGCTCGGTGCGATCGGCGACCCGTCCGTACCGTCGGGTGTGCTGGAGCGCGGTCTGCTGCTCAAGCTCCGCTTCGCCTTCGACCACTTCGTCAACCTGCGCCCGTCGAAGCTCTTCCCCAACACCGCCACCCCGCTCGCCGGCCGCCCGGAGATCGACTTCGTCGTCGTCCGCGAGGGCACCGAGGGCCCCTACACCGGCAATGGCGGCTCGCTGCGCACCGGCACCCCCGCCGAGGTCGCCACCGAGGTCAGCCTCAACACCGCCTACGGCGTGGAGCGGGTGGTCCGCGACGCGTACGAGCGGGCCGACGCCCGCCCCCGCAAGAAGCTGACGCTGGTGCACAAGAACAACGTGCTGGTGTACGCGGGCCACATGTGGAAGAACATCTTCGACAAGGTCGGCCAGGAGTACCCCGAGGTCACCACCGACTATCTGCACGTCGACGCCGCGACGATCTTCTTCGTCACCCAGCCCGAGCGGTTCGACGTGATCGTCACCGACAACCTCTTCGGCGACATCCTCACCGACCTCGCCGCGGCCGTCACCGGCGGCATCGGCCTGGCCGCCTCCGGGAACATCAACCCGACCGGCGACTTCCCCTCGATGTTCGAGCCGGTGCACGGCTCCGCGCCGGACATCGCGGGCACCGGCAAGGCCGACCCCACGGCGACGATCCTCTCGGTGGCCCTGCTCCTGAACCACCTCGGCTACGCGCCGCAGGCCGCCCGCATCGAGGAGGCGGTGGCCGCCGACCTGGAGGCCCGGGACGGCTCGCCGCGCACCACGGACGAGATCGGTGACGCGCTCGCCGCACGCGTAGCGGGCTGAGGCCCCTCGCGCCGACACGCACCATGGACAGCGCCGGGCCTGCCAGGGCCCGGCGCTGTCCGCATGGGCCCGGCGGTGGGCCCGGCCCGGCCGGGTGCGACCATCGGACCCGGACCGCGTACGCGGTTCCGGCGGCGCGGACCCACGGGCGATAATCGGACGTGGCATCGTTGCCCGCGAGGAAACTCGGACGTCCCAGTAACGGCCGGTACGTTCAAGAGCCTCATGAGCGCGGCCGCCACAACCGCACCCTTGCCGCACGGCGGGGGCCTGACCCCTTGCCCCGGCCGGAGGGCTGGGCCGGGGGGTGCTCCCCAGCCGACGCTGGGAGGTACCCCCAGGTATCGCACACGCAGTGAAGGACACACATCCATGACGACGATCGAGCTCAAGCCCTCCTCGCACCCGCTGTCCGACGCGGAGCGGGAGCAGATCCTGGCCGCCCCCGGCTTCGGCCGCCACTTCACCGACCACATGGTGACGATCAAGTGGACGGAGGGCCGCGGCTGGCACGACGGGCAGCTCGTGCCGTACGGCCCGCTCTCCCTCGACCCGGCGACCAATGTCCTGCACTACGCCCAGGAGATCTTCGAGGGCCTCAAGGCGTACCGCCGGCCCGACGGCTCCGTCGCCACCTTCCGGCCGGACGCCAACGCCCGGCGCTTCCAGGCTTCCGCCCGCCGGCTGGCCATGCCGGAGCTGCCCGTCGAGACCTTCATCGAGGCCTGCGACCTGCTCGTCCAGCAGGACAAGGACTGGGTGCCCGCGCACGGCGGCGAGGAGTCGCTCTACCTGCGCCCCTTCATGATCGCGACCGAGGTCGGCCTGGGCGTGAAGCCCGCCAACGAGTACCTCTTCGTCGTCATCGCCTCGCCGGCCGGCGCGTACTTCGCCGGCGGCGTCAAGCCGGTCTCCATCTGGCTGTCCGAGAACCGGGTGCGGGCCGTCCCCGGCGGTATGGGCGACGCCAAGACCGGCGGCAACTACGCCGCCTCGCTGCTCGCGCAGGCCGAGGCCGCCGAGCAGGGCTGCGACCAGGTCGCCTACCTCGACGCCGTGGAGCACAAGTGGGTCGAGGAACTCGGCGGGATGAACCTCTACTTCGTCTACGGCGACAAGATCGTCACACCCACGCTGACCGGCTCGCTGCTCGCCGGGGTCACCCGTGACTCCCTGCTGTCCGTGGCCCGCGACCTGGGCTACGAGTCCGAGGAGGCCCGGGTCTCCATCGACCAGTGGAAGGCCGACACCGAGAACGGCACCCTCACCGAGGTCTTCGCCTGCGGCACCGCCGCCGTGATCACCCCGGTCGGCACGGTCAAGAGCGCGGGCGGCGAGTGGACCCAGTCCGACGGCGAGCCCGGCAAGGTCACGCTGAAGCTGCGCGAGGCGCTCCTCGACATCCAGCGGGGTGTCGCCGAGGACCGGCACGGCTGGATGCACGAGCTGGGCTGAGCCCGCCGACGGCCGTGTGCCCGGACCCGGACGGGGCCGCCCCCTTTGAGTGCCTGGGGGCGGCCCCGTCCGGGTCCGGGCCGGTTCAGCCGGCCTCCGCGGGGGCTTCCGCCGCCGGGGCCGGGGCCGGGGGAGCGGACGGCCGGGCGTGCGGCGCCGCGACCGGACCCGGGTCCCGGACGGTGAGGGCCAGATACGCGAGCCCGCCCACGGCCGCCGCGAGCAGGAAGCTGAGGTCGATTCCGCCGGTCAGCGGCAGCAGCGGCCCCCGGTAGAGCGGGGTGTCCACGCCCATCAGGCCGACCAGCGAACCCAGCGCCCAGGCCGGCGTCGCCCGGACGTGCCAGCCCGCCCGGTACCAGTACACGCCTCCACGGGTGCCGCGGTTGTGGACCTGGAGCGACTCCGGGTCGTAGGCGCCGCGGCAGCGGACGAAGCCGATCACGGTGATCACCGCCCAGGGCGTCCCGACGGCGGTCATCAGCAGCACGAACGAGGTCATCGCGTCCTGCGCCGCCCACAGGAAGTGGCCGGCGTAGACCAGCGTGGTCGCGACCGCGGCGACGACGTAGGTGGCCTGGGTGCGGGTCGCGCGCGGCAGGATCGCGTCCAGGTCGAGGCCCATGCTGTAGAGCATCAGCCCGGCGTTGCCGACGGAGCCGGCCGAGGCGTTGAGCAGCAGCGGCGCCAGGTACCAGAGCGGCGCGCCGGCCACCAGCGGGCCCGCGTAGTCCGTTCCCGCGCCGACCGCGAGCGCGGTGAACGTGCCGAAGAGCTGCGGCACCAGCAGGCCCACGAGCAGGCCGAGGCAGGTGGCGCCGAAGACCTTCCGGGCGCTGTGCCGGCGCGGGGAGATGTAGCGGCTGTAGTCGCCGAGCAGGGTGATGAAGGCGATGGGGCCGCTCAGGCCGGCGGAGACGGCGGCCAGCAGCCAGGTCTGCCAGAAGCCGCCGAGCAGATACGTGCTGCCGGGCGGCGCGGCGGTGGTGAAGGTGTCGGCGTAGGCCACGACGCCGACGGCCAGCAGCACGGTCAGCCCGAGGGCCAGCACCTTGCTCAGCCGCAGCAGCACCCGGTAGCCGTAGACCGCGCCGGCGGCGGTGGCACCGGCCAGCAGGGCGTAGACCAGGGCGTGGACCGTGCCGTTCGGCGGCAGTCCGGTCAGCCGGTGCAGACAGCCCACCACCGCGTCGCCGCCCACCCACAGGGTCAGCGCGGTGTAGCCCAGCGACAGCAGCAGGCCGATGACCGAGCCGATCAGCCGGCCGCGCACGCCGAAGTGGGCACCGCTGCTGGTGGAGAGGTTGGTGGCGCTGCGCAGGGAGACCAGGGCGAGCGGGGCGGTCAGCAGGGTGCCGGCGGCGGTGCCCGCCGCCAGGGAGGTCACCGAGGGCCAGAAGCCGAGCCCGAAGGAGACCGGGAGCCAGCCGAAGATCACCACACCGAGCGCGAGGTTCGACCCGAGCAGGATCGAGACCAGGTCGCGGGGGCCGCTGGTGCGTTCCTCGTCCGGGACGGTGTCGACTCCGCGTTGTTCGATCGGCATGAGGGCTCCCCTGAGAGGCCGGGCGGCGGGCGGGTGAGGGGCTGCGGCGCTCCGTGCGGGGCCGCCCGCCGGGGGCGGTGCGCGCCGGGCGCGGCTGGGGCCGCCTCACGAGACGTTTAGAGCGGCACTCGATTCACCGCATTTTCTAGAGCAGCGCTCAATGTGACGCACGCCTGTGATTCCGGTCAATGCTTTCGCGTTGCGGATTTTCGTGGTTAGAGTGTTGCTCTAATCGAGCTGGAGGTGTGAGGGGATGCGGCTGACCCCGACGGAACGCGACCGGCTGCTGCTGTTCGGCGCGGCCGAGCTGGCGCGGACGCGCCGGGCCCGCGGACTGCGGCTGAACGTGCCCGAGGCGACCGCGTTGATCGCGGACACAGTCTGCGAGGCGGCGCGGGACGGGCGCCGCCTCGCTCAGGCCATCGAGGCGGCACGCGCCGTGCTCGGCCCGGACGACGTCCTGCCGGGCGTGGCCGAGGTCGTCACCGAGGTGCATGTGGAGGCCGTCTTCGACGACGGTTCCCGGCTCGCGGTGGTCACCGACCCGATCGGCGCCGGCGCGCCGGCGGACGGGGACGAACGGCCCCCCGCGCCCGGCGCGGTACTGCCCGGCCCGGCCGGTGCGGAGCCGGCGCCCGCGGTGGTACTGACCGTGCGCAACACCGCGACGGTGCCGGTCAGCGTCACCTCGCACTTCCACTTCTTCGAGGCCAACCCGCGGCTGGACTTCGACCGCGCCGCCGCCTACGGCATGCGGCTGTGCGTCCCGGCCGGTTCGTCGGTGCGGTTCGACCCCGGCGGCGCCTCGGAGGTCGGTCTGGTGCCGATCGGCGGCGACCGGATCGCGATCGGCTTCGCCGGTCTCGTCGACGGCCCGCTGGACGCGCCGGGCGCGAAGACGGAAGCGCTGCGGCGGGCCGCCGCCTGCGGCTACCTGGGAGCGGAGGAGACGGCATGACGGGCAGCATCGACCCCCACGAGTACGCGTCGGTGCACGGCCCGCGGGCCGGCGACCGGGTCGTTCTCGGTGACTCGGGCCTGGTCGTCCGGGTCGAGTCCGACGCCCAGAAGCCCGGCGACGAGTTCCTGGCCGGCTTCGGCAAGACCGCCCGCGACGGGCTGCACCTCAAGGCCGCCGCGGTCCGCGAGACCTGCGACGTGGTGATCAGCAACGTCCTGGTCATCGACGCGGTCCAGGGCATCCGGAAGGTGTCCGTCGGCATCCGCGAGGGCCGCATCCACGCCATCGGGCGGGCCGGCAACCCCGACACCCTCGACGGGGTCGACGTCGTCGTCGGCACCGGGACCTCGATCGTCTCCGGCGAGGGCATGATCGCCACAGCGGGGGCCGTCGACACCCATGTCCACCTGCTCACCCCGCGCGTCATGGAGGCCTCGCTGGCGTCCGGCGTGACCACCATCATCGGCCAGGAGTTCGGCCCGGTCTGGGGCGTCGGCGTCAACTCCCCCTGGGCGCTGGGGCACGCCTTCGGCGCGTTCGACGCCTGGCCGGTCAACATCGGCTTCCTCGGCCGCGGTTCCTCCTCCGGCGACGCCCCGCTGGTCGAGGCGCTCGCCGAGGGCGGCGCCTGCGGCTTCAAGGTGCACGAGGACATGGGCGCGCACGCCCGCGCCCTGGACACCGCGCTGCGGGTCGCCGAGGACCACGACGTCCAGGTCGCCCTGCACAGCGACGGCCTCAACGAGTGCCTCACCGTCGAGGACACCCTGCGCGTCCTGGACGGCCGGACCATCCACGCCTTCCACATCGAGGGCTGCGGCGGCGGCCATGTCCCCAACGTTCTCAAGATGGCCGGGGTCCCCAACGTCATCGGCTCCTCCACCAACCCCACCCTCCCCTTCGGGCGGGACGCGGTCGCCGAGCACTACGGAATGATCGTCTCGGTCCACGACCTGAAGACCGATCTGCCCGGTGACGCCGCGATGGCCCGCGACCGCATCCGGGCCGGCACGATGGGCGCCGAGGACGTGCTGCACGACCTCGGGGCGATCGGCATCACCTCCTCCGACGCCCAGGGCATGGGCCGCGCGGGCGAGACCGTGCGCCGTACCTTCGCGATGGCGGGCAAGATGAAGGCCGAACTCGGCCCCATGGAAGGCGACGGCGCCCACGACGACAACGCGCGCGTGCTGCGCTACGTCGCCAAGCTCACCCTCAACCCCGCCATCGCCCACGGGCTCTCGCACGAGATCGGGTCCATCGAGGTCGGCAAGATGGCCGACATCGTGCTGTGGAAGCCGCAGTACTTCGGCGCCAAGCCGCAGCTGGTGCTGAAGTCCGGCTTCCCCGCCTACGGCGTCACCGGCGACCCGAACGCCGCCACCGACACCTGCGAACCCCTGGTGCTGGGGCCGCAGTTCGGGGCGTACGGCGCGACGCCCGCCGAGATCTCCGTCGCCTTCGTCGCCCGTGCCGCCGCCGAACAGGGCGGTGACGGGATGCCCACCCGCCGGCGTCGGGTCGCCGTCCGCGGCACCCGGGGCATCGGCCCCGGCGACCTCGTCCGCAACTCCCGTCTCGGGCAGGTGCAGGTCGACGGGAGCAGCGGACTGGTCACCCTCGACGGCGCACCGATGCGCTCGGAACCTGCCGACACCGTGTCCCTGTCCCGGCTCTATTTCCTGTGACCGCGTCCTGCGGCCGTTTCCCGGCCCCGCGCCGGCGGCCGGGCCGCGTGCCGCCCGCCGGCGCGAACCCCCGCCTGTCACACCGCTACACACCCTGAGGACCCCGCATGAACACCCCTGCCGCCGACGGCTTCCGTATGCCCCCGGAGTGGGCCCGGCACGAGCGCACCTGGATGGCCTGGCCCGGACCGAGCTTCACCTTCGGCGAGGAGGGCGGCGGGACGCTGGCCGACGCCCGCCGCGCCTGGGCGGCCGTCGCCCGCGCGGTCCGCCGCTTCGAGCCGGTCACCGTCGTCGCCGGCACCGGCCAGTCGGCGGGCGCCCGGGCGCTGCTCGGCCCCGGCATCGACCTCGTCGAGCGCCCGCTGAACGACGCCTGGATGCGCGACATCGGCCCCACCTTCCTCACCGACGGCACCGGCCGGCTCGCCGCCACCGACTGGGTGTTCAACGGCTGGGGCGCCCAGGAGTGGGCCCGCTGGGACCTCGACGAGAAGATCGCCGAGCAGGTCTGCGCGCTGGCCGGCGCCCGCCGCTACGCGAGCCCCCTGGTCAACGAGGGCGGCGGCCTCCACATCGACGGCGAGGGCACCGTCCTGCTCACCGAGACCGTCCAGCTCGACCCGGGCCGCAACCCCGGCCGCACCCGGGACGAGGCCGAGGCGGAGATCCACGCCCACCTCGGCACCACCAAGGCGATCTGGCTGCCGCGCGGTCTGACTGCCGACTACGGACAGTTCGGCACCCGCGGCCATGTCGACATCGTCGCCGCCTTCGCCCGCCCCGGCACCGTGCTCGTCCACACCCAGCCCGACCCCGAGCACCCCGACCACGCGATCTGCCAGGAGATCGTCAAGCTGCTGGGCGCTGCCACCGACGCCAGGGGCCGGCAGCTGGAGGTCATCGAGGTGCCCGCCCCGACCGTCATCGAGGAGAACGGCGAGCTGGTCGACCACTCCTACATCAACCACTACCTCTGCAACGATGGCGTGGTGCTGTGCGCCTTCGACGACCCGCGCGACGAGGAGGCGGCCGCGCTCTTCCGCCGGCTCTTCCCCGACCGGACGGTGACCCTCGTCGACGCCCGTACGATCTTCGCAGCGGGTGGCGGTATCCACTGCATCACCCAGCAGCAGCCGGCGGTCTGACCCGCAGACCGCCCCAGCCGACCCGGAGGTCCCCGTGCCCGGTCCCGCGCGCCGTCCCCGGCGCCGGCTCACCCAGCCCCGCGAGCAGGTCCTGGCCGCGGCGATGGCCACCATCGCCGCGGAGGGCCTGGACCGGCTGACCATGGCCGGACTGGGCCGCGAGGTCGGCATGAGCAGCGGCCACATCCTCTACTACTTCGGTACGAAGGACGAGTTGCTGCTGCAGACCCTCCAGTGGAGCGAGGAGCAGCTCGGCGCAGAGCGCCGGGCCGCCCTCTCCCGCCGCGTCCCGGCCCGCGAACGGCTCGACGCCCTGGTCGACCTCTACCTCCCCGAAGGCCACCGCGACCCGCGCTGGACCCTGTGGCTGGAGGTGTGGAACCGCTCCCAGAACGCCGACGACGAGACCCGCGAACGCCAGCTGGAACTCGAACTGGCCTGGCACCGCGACCTGGTGGCGCTGCTCGTCGAGGGCGTCTCGAAGGGCGAGTTCCGCCCCGTCGACGCCGAACGCCTCGCCACCCGCACCCGCGCCCTCCTCGACGGCTTCGGCTCCCAGCTCGTCGTCGGCCTCCCCGGCACGGACCGGGAAGAAGTGCGCGGCCACGTACGGGAGTTCCTGGACGAGACGCTGTCGGTCCGGCCGAACTGACCTGGCCGGAGCGGGAGTCCCGTGCTCATGCCTCCCGGTGGAAATGGCGGCGGTACAGCTCGGCCGCCTGCTCCGGCGGGTAGTTGGGCAGCGCGCTGATCCCGCCGTCCGCCTTGGCGACGACGATATGTGAGCCTCCCGGATCGCGCGGATAGGCCCCGGGGGGCCGCGGCGGGAATACCGGATACACCAGATAGCCGAGGTCGAATTCATGGACCCGGAGCGTGGGTTCCTCTCCGTCCGGCCAGACGGCCGGGAAATGACCGCGCCCGATCTCCAGGGCCTCCTCGGCGGAGGCGGGAACGGGCAGCGGCCCGCCGAGTGGTGGCGGCTGCGGTGGCGTCTCGGACATGTGTTTTCGTTTCCCTCCGGCTCGGTGGTTCACCCGGCAGACCGGCCGGTTTCCCGGCCCGTCATGACCGCAACGTACGTAAGTAGCTGCGATCGTTGCCGACCGCGCTCTTGCCGACGGCTCCCGGGTCGACGACCGTAACCGGCTATGGGACGAGAGCAATGGAAAAAGATCTGGGTCGGCTCGGCGGGCAATATGGTCGAGTGGTTCGACTGGTTCGTCTACGCAAGCTTCGCGGTGTACTTCGCGGATTCCTTCTTCCCGAAGGGAAATGACACCGCGAACCTCATGAACACCATGGGGATCTTCGCCGTGGGCTTCTTCATGCGCCCGGTGGGCGGCTGGCTGCTCGGCCGGGTCGGGGACCGCAAGGGCCGGAAGGCGGCGCTCACGCTGACCGTCACGCTGATGTCCGCCTCGGCGGTCCTGATCGCCGTCGCCCCCACCTACGGGGTCGCGGGCTACGGCGGAGTCGCCGTCCTGCTCGTCGCGCGGATGCTCCAGGGCCTGTCGGTCGGCGGGGAGTACGCGGCCAGCGCCACCTACCTCACCGAGGCCTCCGCGCCCGGCCAGCGCGGCTTCGCCTCCAGCTTCCAGTACGTGTCCATGACCGCCGGACAGCTGCTCGGCCTGGGCCTCCAGATCGTGCTGCAGCGCACCCTGTCCGAGGACGCCCTGCACAGCTGGGCCTGGCGGATTCCGTTCATCATCGGTGCGCTGGGCGCCGCGATCGTCTTCTATCTGCGCCGCAACATGCTGGAGACCGAGGTGTACGCCGCGGACGACGGAGCCAACGCCGACCCGGCGCGCGGCACCCTCAAGGCGCTTTTGGCCCACAAGCGCGAGGCGTTCCTGGTCATCGCGCTCACCATGGGCGGCACGGTCGCGTATTACACCTACACGACCTATCTCACCAAGTACCTCTCGGGCAGCGCCGGACTGCCC
Organism: Streptomyces sp. NPDC048612; assembly: GCF_043199295.1. Lineage (NCBI taxonomy): Bacteria > Bacillati > Actinomycetota > Actinomycetes > Kitasatosporales > Streptomycetaceae > Streptomyces > Streptomyces sp. NPDC048612. Next base: position 8,140 of record NZ_JBICVV010000016.1, on the reverse strand, counting down.
AAACCGACCGCCTCCCTGGTCAGCTTCTGTGCGCTGTTCATCTTCATGTGCATCCAGCCGCTCGCCGGAAAGCTCTCCGACCGGATCGGCCGCCGCCCGCTGCTGATCACCTTCGCGGTCGGCTCCACGCTCCTGACCGTGCCGATCATGACGCTGCTCCAGCACGCCGGAAGCTTCTGGCCGGCCCTCGGTCTCTCGCTGCTCGCCCTGGTCGTCGTCACCGGCTACACCTCGATCAACGCCTGTGTGAAGGCCGAGCTGTTCCCGACCGGCATCCGGGCACTGGGCGTGGCCCTGCCGTACGCCATCGCCAACGCGCTGTTCGGCGGCACCGCGGAGTACGTCGCCCTGTGGTTCAAGGAGGGCGGCATCGAGTCCGGCTACTACTGGTACGTCGCCGGCTGCGCCGCGGTCTCGCTGATCGTCTACCTCACGATGCGCGAGACCCGCTCCATCGACCTGCACCGGGTCGGCAAGCAGGACACCGGCGAGGGCAGCGAGACGCGTGTGCTCGCATCCTGAGACGGTCCGGGAGCCGGGGGCGGCCGTGTGCCAGACTGCCCCCGTGCTCTCGTTCGCCATGATTATTGGCAGCAGGCGCGCCGGTCCGCAGTGACCGCCCCGTACGAACCGAGTACGGCGCGGCCGCCCTCGTCCCCGACCCGCGCGCAGACCTCTCGCACCCGCGAGGGGTTTTTTCGTTTCCGGCCCACACTCACCGGAGGCGGAGCGCGAGGGACCATGGAGGGACGGTGGAACCGGTCATTCCGGTAGACCGAGATCCCGACAGGAGCCAGACCCGCATGACGGACGCACCCTCCCACCCGTCCCACAGGCCCGCCGACGCGGTGTCCGACGACTTCCACGTCTTCGACACCACGCTCCGCGACGGCGCCCAGCGCGAGGGCATCAACCTCACGGTCGCCGACAAGCTGACCATCGCCCGGCACCTTGAGGACTTCGGAGTGGGCTTCATCGAGGGCGGCTGGCCCGGCGCCAACCCGCGGGACACCGAGTTCTTCCAGCGGGCCCGCGAGGAGATCGACTTCCGGCACGCCCAGCTGGTCGCGTTCGGCGCCACCCGCAAGGCCGGCGTCCGCGTCGAGGACGATCCGCAGGTCGCCGCGTTGCTGGAGTCCGGGGCCCCGGTCGTCACGCTGGTCGCCAAGTCCCATGCCGGACATGTGGAACTGGCGCTGCGCACCACACCCGAGGAGAACCTCGCGATGGTGCGGGACACCGTCGCCTACCTGCGCGCGCAGGGCCGCCGGGTCTTCCTCGACTGTGAGCACTTCTTCGACGGCTACGCCCTGGACGCGGTCTACGCCAAGCAGGTCGTCCGGACCGCGAGCGAGGCCGGCGCCGATGTCGTGGTGCTCTGCGACACCAACGGCGGGATGCTCCCGGCCCAGATCACCGCCGTCGTACGGACCGTCCTCGCGGACACCGGCGCCCGGCTGGGCATCCACGCCCAGGACGACACCGGCTGCGCCGTCGCCAACACCCTGGCCGCGGTGGACGCGGGCGCCACCCACGTCCAGTGCACCGCCAACGGCTACGGCGAGCGGGTCGGCAACTCCAACCTCTTCCCGGTCGTCGCCGCGCTGGAGCTGAAGTACGGACGCCGGGTGCTGCCCGAGGGCAAGCTCGCCGAGACCACCCGGATCTCGCACGCCATCGCCGAGGTCGTCAACCTCACCCCCTCCACCCACCAGCCCTACGTCGGGGTCTCCGCCTTCGCGCACAAGGCCGGACTGCACGCCTCCGCCATCAAGGTCGACCCGGACCTCTACCAGCACATCGACCCGGCGCTGGTCGGCAACACCATGCGGATGCTGGTCTCCGACATGGCCGGCCGGGCGTCCATCGAGCTCAAGGGCAAGGAGCTGGGCTTCGACCTGAGCGGCGACCGCGAACTGGTCGGCCGGGTCGTCGAGCGGGTCAAGGAGCGGGAGCTGGCGGGCTACACCTACGAGGCCGCCGACGCCTCCTTCGAGCTGCTGCTGCGCGAGGAGGTCCAGGGCCGGCCGGTGCGCTACTTCACCGTCGAGTCCTGGCGCGCGATCGTCGAGGACCGCCCGGACGGCTCGCACGCCAATGAGGCGACCGTGAAGCTGTGGGCCAAGGGGGAGCGGATCGTCGCCACCGCCGAGGGCAACGGCCCGGTCAACGCGCTCGACCGGGCCCTGCGGGTGGGGCTGGAGCGGATCTACCCGCAGCTGGCCCAGATGGAGCTGGTGGACTACAAGGTCCGCAGCCTGGAGGGCGCCCTGGGCACCGGCTCGATCACCCGGGTCCTGGTCTCCACCAGCGACGGCCGCGGCGAGTGGTCCACGGTCGGCGTCGCGGAGAACGTCATCGCCGCCTCCTGGCAGGCGCTGTACGACGCCTACGCCTACGGGCTGCTGCGCGCCGGGGTCGAGCCGCAGGAGTGAGCGGCGGGGCCGGGTGACGGCCGCGGCCCCGCACGGCCCTCGGGGAGAGGCCGGCGCGGGGCCGTGGTGCGTGGGGGAGCGGGGATCAGGCCTGCGGGGCGGCCTTGACGGCCGAGATGTCGAAGGTGAGCTTGACCTTGTCGCTGACCATGACGCCGCCGGTCTCCAGCGCGGCGTTCCAGGTCAGGCCCCAGTCGGAGCGCAGGATCTCGGCGCTGCCCTCGAAGCCGACCCGCTCGGCGCCGTAGACGTCGGTGGCCGCGCCGTGGAACTCCAGGTCGATGGTGAGCGGCCTGGTGACGTCCCGGAGGGTCAGGTCGCCGGTGATGCGGTAGCGGTCGCCGTGCACGCGCTCGGCGGCGGTGCTGCGGAAGGTCATCAGCGGGAAGGACTCGGCGTCGAAGAAGTCCGCGCCGCGCAGATGGGCGTCGCGGTCCGCGATCCCGGTGTCGATGCTCGCGATGGTGACGTCCAGGGAGGCGGTGGAGCGGGACGGCTCGGCGCCGTCGAGGTGCAGGGTGCCCTCGTGGCCGGCGAAGGCGCCGCGGACGTTGGTGACCATGGCGTGCCGGACGGTGAAGCCGATGCTGCTGTGCGCCGGGTCGATGGTGTAGTCGCCGGTCAGCGCCGCGAGCGCGGGGTCCGCGGGGAGGGTGGCTGCGGCGGCGGGGGTGGCGGTGTCGGCGGTGCGCTTGCGGTGGAACAGAGCCATGGCTCCTCCTCGGGGACGGCGCACAGGGCGTGCGCGAAGGTTGTTTAAGCTTCAACGACATGCACCGTAACCCAGATCTGGTTCAACATTCAACCTCTTGAGTCCGGCCGAGCCCGCCAGGTCTCCGCCGGACGGGTGGTGCGGGCGCCTCCGGCCCGGTCATTGCCGCGTGGCGACGGCCCGTGCTAGACCATCGGGAAATCCCAAGTGCACAGCGCCACCCCCCAGTTGACGCCTGGAGAGGACCGACCGTGCCACCAGTTCCCGGCCCGCCCGCCTGGTCACGCAGAGGATTTCTCGCCGCCTCCACCGCGGGCGCGCTCGCCCTCACCGTGGGCCCCGCGTACGCCACCCCCGGACCGGCCGCGGCGGCCGACGAGTTCACCGCCCTCCGCCGCCGCTGGTGCGACCTCACCCTGGGGACCGGCTTCGACCCCGCCGCCCCGCCCTACGCCGCCGCCCTCCAGGAGACCGGCGCCCTCGCGACCACCTTCCAGGCCGGCATGCGCCCGACCGCCGGCTCCCTGTGGCCCGACTGCCGCTACGACCCGCCGTCCGGCATCACCCGCAGCTACGGCCGGCTGCAGACCATGGCCCAGGCCTACGCGCAGCCCGGCACCGGCCGTACCGGCGACCCGGCCCTCGCCGAGGCACTCGTCACCGGCCTCGGCCACCTCGACGCCACCGTCTACCACCCCGCCACCACCCGCTACGGAAACTGGTGGGAGTGGCAGATCGGCAGCCCCCGCCTCCTCCTCGACACCGTCGCGCTCCTCGACGAACGGCTGCCCGGGGGCCTCGGCGACGCGCAGCGCGAGCGCTGCCTGGCCGCCGTCGACCACTTCGTGCCGGACAGCATGCTCGGCGACTACACCGGGACCAGCACCGGCGCCAACCGCGTCGACCTGTGCCGGGTGGTCGCCCTGCGCGGCGTCCTCGGCCGCGCCCCCGACAAGATCGCACTGGCCCGCGACGCCCTCTCCCCGGTCTTCCCGTACGTCACCGAGGGCGACGGCCTCTACGCCGACGGCTCCTTCATCCAGCACACCTGGGTCGCCTACTCCGGCACCTACGGCTATGTCCTGCTGGACGGCCTCGGCCGGCTGTTCTCCCTGCTCGCCGGCTCGACCTGGCAGATCACCGACCCGGCCCGGCAGATCATCCATGACAGCGTCGAGCGGGCCTACGCCCCGCTGCTCCACAACGGCCTGATGATGGACAGCGTCAACGGCCGCGCCGTCAGCCGCGGCTACCTCCGTAGCGACGAACGGCACGTCCTGCGCAGCGACCACTACCACGGCCACGCCCTGATCGCCGCCGTCGCGCTGCTCTCCCGGAGCGCGAGCGGGGCCGAGCGGGACCGCTGGCACGCCATGATCAAGGGCTGGATCGCCCGCGACCGCACGCTGCCCGTCCTCACCGACCGGCAGTACGCGGTCGCCGACCTCGCCCGGCTCGCCGCGATCGCCGGGAGCGCGGCGCCCACCGCCCCCGAACCCGTCGGCCACCGGCTGTTCCCCGCCATGGACCGCGCCGTGCACCGCCGCCCCGGCTGGGCCGCCGGCCTGGCCATGGCCTCCCACCGCATCGCGTACTACGAGAACGGCAACGGCGAGAACCCGCGCGGCTGGCACACCGGCGCCGGCATGCTCTCCTGGTGGGGCGCGGACTTCGGCGGCGACCAGTACACCGACGCCTTCTGGCCCACCGTCGACCCCTACCGGCTGCCCGGCACCACCGTCTCCACCAAGCGGCTGGCCGACAACGAGGGCGGCGGCTGGGGCGAGCCCAGGCCCGCCGTCCGCTGGGTCGGCGGCACCACCGACGGCACCTTCGCCGCCATCGGCCAGCACTTGCGCGGACTGGGCTCGACCCTCACCGCCCGGAAGTCCTGGTTCGCGCTCGCGGACTGCGTGGTCTGCCTGGGCGCCGGCATCACCGCCCGTGACGGGGTGCCCGCCGAGACCGTCGTCGACAACCGCTGCCTGGGCGAGTCCGGCACCGCCCGGCTCACCGTCGACGGCGTACCGCAGCCCGGCACCCTCGGTACGGCCACCGCCTTCCGCCGCGCCCACTGGGCCCACCTCGCCGGACACGGCGGCTACGTCTTCCCCGGCGGCGCCCCCCTCACCGCGCTGCGCGAGGCCCGCACCGGCTCCTGGCACGACATCAACAGCGGCTCCTCCCCGCAGCCGTTCACCCGCCGCTACCTCACCCTCTGGCACGACCACGGCACCGACCCCACCGACGCCGGCTACGCCTATCTCCTCATGCCGGGCGCCACCCCGCGCGCCCTCGCCGCCCGTGCCGCCGACCGGCACTGGCTGACCGTGCTCGCCAACGACGCGGGCGCGCAGGCGATCGCCGTCGACCCGCTCGGCGTAACGGCCGCCAACTTCTGGCGGGCGGGCGCCGCCGGGCCGCTCACCGCCGACGGCCCCGCGAGCGTGCTGGTCCGGGAGCGGCGCCGGGGGCGGACGGCGGGCCGCGGGCACACCGCGCGGCTGTGCCTCGCCGCCCCCGAGCGCACCGGCGAGACACTGGAGATCACCTGGTCGCGGCCGGTGGGCGCGGTGCTCGCCCGTGACCCGGCGATCGAGGTGCTGGCCACCGGGCGGGCCCTGAGACTGCGCCTGACCCCCGGTACCGGCTGCGCCACCCACACCTGCACGGTGCGGCTGCGCTGACCGGAACCCGGCCCTCCCGACCAATCGGTCACCACAACAACGCTCGGCCGCTCTTTGTCGAGCCCATACAGACGCCGGAAGGCCCCGCCACCCGAACGGACGCCGGGACGCGGGGCGCGTACAGCACGGTTCTGTACTGCCTGCCCACCAAATCGCATGCGACGTTGTACGAAACCGACATCGGTGCGCGGCGCCCCGCCCACGTACCGTCGAGGCATGACCACTGTCGAAGATCTGCCCGCCGGCGCCAACGACGCCCGCGGGCGCGTCGCCGAGTTGCACGCCATCCGCGAGCAGGTCCGGCGGGGCCCCAGCGAGCGTGCCACCGAAGCGCAGCGCGCCAAGGGCAAGCTGACCGCCCGCGAGCGGATCGAGCTGCTGCTCGACGAGGGTTCGTTCAACGAGGTCGAGCCGCTCCGGCGGCACCGGGCGACGGGCTTCGGCCTGGAGGCCAAGAAGCCCTACACCGACGGTGTGATCACCGGCTGGGGCACCGTGCACGGCCGGACCGTCTTCACCTACGCGCACGACTTCCGGATCTTCGGCGGTGCGCTGGGCGAGGCCCACGCCACCAAGATCCACAAGATCATGGACATGGCCATCCAGGCCGGTGCGCCGCTGGTGTCGCTGAACGACGGCGCCGGCGCCCGTATCCAGGAGGGCGTCTCCGCGCTCGCCGGCTACGGCGGCATCTTCCAGCGCAACACCAAGGCCTCGGGTGTCATCCCGCAGATCTCCGTCATGCTCGGCCCCTGCGCCGGCGGCGCCGCCTACTCCCCGGCGCTGACCGACTTCGTCTTCATGGTCCGCGAGACCTCGCAGATGTTCATCACCGGCCCCGACGTGGTGCGCGCGGTGACCGGCGAGGAGATCACCCAGAACGGCCTGGGCGGCGCCGATGTGCACGCCGAGACCTCGGGCGTGGCCCACTTCGCGTACGACGACGAGGCCACCTGCCTGGAGGAGGTCCGCTACCTCCTCTCCCTGCTGCCGGCCAACAACCGGGAGAACCCGCCGACCGTCCCCTGCGAGGACCCCGCCGACCGCTCCGGCGACGCGCTGCTGGACCTGGTCCCCGCCGACGGCAACCGCCCGTACGACATGCGCAAGGTCATCGAGGAGCTCGTCGACGACGGCGAGTTCCTGGAGGTCCACGAGCGCTGGGCGACCAACATCATCTGCGCGCTGTCCCGGCTCGACGGCCGCGTGGTGGGCATCATCGCCAACCAGCCGCAGTCGCTGGCCGGTGTCCTGGACATCGAGGCGTCCGAGAAGTCGGCCCGCTTCGTCCAGATGTGCGACGCCTTCAACATCCCGATCGTCACCCTGCTCGACGTCCCCGGCTTCCTGCCCGGCGTCGACCAGGAGCACGGCGGCATCATCCGGCACGGCGCCAAGCTGCTGTACGCCTACTGCAACGCCACCGTCCCGCGGATCTCCCTGGTCCTGCGCAAGGCGTACGGCGGCGCCTACATCGTCATGGACTCGCAGTCCATCGGCGCCGACCTGACCTACGCCTGGCCGACGAACGAGATCGCGGTCATGGGCGCCGAGGGCGCCGCCAACGTCATCTTCCGCAAGCAGATCGCCGAGGCGGACGACTCCGAGGCCATGCGGGTGCGCATGGTCAAGGAGTACAAGTCCGAGCTGATGCACCCCTACTACGCGGCCGAGCGCGGCCTGGTCGACGACGTCATCGACCCCGCCGAGACCCGCCAGGTGCTCATCCGCGCCCTGGAGATGCTGCGCACCAAGCATGCGGACCTGCCGGCCCGTAAGCACGGCAACCCGCCCCAGTAGCCACACCCCGCACCCGCACCCGGCACGACGCCCATCGCGACGACGGAGAAGACACCGTGAACTCTGCCCACCGCACCGACTCCATCCGCGTGGAGAAGGGACAGGCCAGCGAGGAAGAACTTGCCGCCCTGACCGCCGTCCTGCTCGCCCGCGCCGCGCACCGGCCCGCGGCGGCCCCCGCCCACCCGCGTGCCACGGCCGCGCGGTGGCGGCGGCTGGAGCGGCAGGGTGGTTTCCATGGGGCTACCAGCTGGCAGCGGTAGCGCGCGCCGCGCGCCGTTTCGACGAGGGGCTTCCGCGGTGCGGGGGTCCCTCGTCGTCGTTTGTTTGTCTGCGGGGTGCGTTGTGGCTGGGCGCGCAGTTCCCCGCGCCCCTTTGGGGCGCGATCTGGTCGCCGTGTGGGGCGTTGGTGCGGGCCCGGTGGTGGCTTGCGCCTGCGGGGCCTGTGGTTGCCGCGGGGGTCGGAGGGGACGCACCGGGGCCCGTCCTCGGCGCGGGCGACGCGG
>NZ_JBICVV010000015.1:135016-191037 GCF_043199295.1 Streptomyces sp. NPDC048612 | reverse complement strand
TGTGCCGGACGTAAAGCGAAGCAGTCCGGCACACCCCACCCGCGGAGGCCCGTCACCGCACCCCGACAGCCCCGCGCAGCGGACCCGCCCGCCGCAGGCGCAACGACGGGGGCACCGCGCAAGCGGGCAAGAAACGGCGAGCAACCCCCACGGCGGGAAAGCCAAAAACGTGGGCCCGAAACCAAAGCGCAGCGAACCCGCTCAGCTCCACCGCCCCGTGCGCCCCAGCAGCAGCGCGGTGGCCGCGGTGCCCGCCGTGGAGGTGCGCAGGACGGTCGTCCCCAGCCGGTAGGGCCGGGCGCCGGCCTCGGCGAAGGCGGTGAGCTCCTCCGGGGAGACGCCGCCTTCCGGGCCGACGACGAGCACGATCCGGCCCTCCGTGGGGAGTTCGGCGGTGGCCAGCGGGGTGCTGCCCTCCTCGTGGAGGACGGCCGCGAAGTCGGCGTCCGCGAGCAGCGCGGCCACCTGCTTCGTCGTCAGCGGGTCCGCGACCTCGGGGAAGGTCAGCCGGCGTGACTGCTTGCCCGCCTCGCGGGCGGTCGCGCGCCATTTGCCCAGCGACTTGGCGGCCCGCTCGCCCTTCCACTGGGTGACACAACGCGCCGCCGTCCAGGGCACGATGGCGTCCACCCCGGTCTCGGTCATCGTCTCGACGGCCAGCTCCCCGCGGTCGCCCTTGGGGAGCGCCTGGACGACGGTGATCGTGGGGTGCGGCGGCTCCTCGGTGCGCAGTGCGGTGACCGCGACGGTGAGCCGGTCCTTGCCCTCGACGGCGGCGACCGTGCCGTACGCGCCGCTGCCCTGACCGTCCGTCAGGACGACCTCCTCGCCGGTCCGCAGCCGGCGCACCGAGACCGCGTGCCGGCCCTCGGGCCCGTCCAGGGTCAGCGTGCCGCCGGCCCGTACGCCCGCGAGCGAGTCGACGAGGAAGACCGGCGCGGTCATGAGCCGTTTCCGGTGGCGGGGAGGTTCACCGCGGCGCGTGCGGCGTCCAGTTCGGCCGCCAGCACCTCCACCAGCTGCGCGGCGGGCAGCTCCCGCGCCAGCCGGTGCCCCTGCCCCGCCCACAGGTTCATGCCCTGGGCGTCGCCGGCCTTGGCGGCGGCCTTGCGGACGGTGGCGGTGAGGTAGTGGACGGCCGGGTAGGCGGCCGGTGCGTACGGGCCGTGCTCGCGCAGGAAGCGGTTCACCAGCCCGCGGGCCGGGCGCCCGGAGAACGCCCGGGTCAACTCTGTATGGGTGAACAGGGGGTTGGTCAGTGCCTGCTTGTGCAGCGGGTTGGCGCCCGACTCGGGGGTGGCGAGGAAGGCGGTGCCCAGCTGCGCCATGCTCGCCCCGGCGGCCAGCACCGCCGCGATCTGTGCCCCGCGCATCAGCCCGCCCGCGGCGATCACCGGGATCTGCACGGCCTCCCGGATCTGGCCGAGCGCCGCCAGCAGCCCCAGCCCCGCGCCGGTCCCGTCCGCGTGCGGATCGTCCCGGTGGGTGCCCTGGTGGCCGCCGGCCTCCACGCCCTGCACACAGACCGCGTCGGCGCCCGACCACTGCGCGGCCTGCGCCTCGGCGGCGGTGGTGACCGTGACGACGGTGTACGTGCCGACCTTGGCGAACGCGTCGAGGACGGCGCGCGAGGGGCAGCCGAAGGTGAAGGACACCACCGGCACCGGGTCCTCCCGCAGTATCGCGAGCTTGGCCTCGTAGCCGTCGTCGATGGGCCCGTCGGTGTCGCCGAGCTCGGTCTCGTACCAGGTGGCCTCGCCGGCGAGCTGTTCGCGGTAGACCTCGACGACGGAGGCGTCGGCCAGGGAGGGCTGCGGCATGAAGAGATTGACGCCGAAGGGGCGGTCGGTCAGCGACCGCAGCTGTTTGATCTCCTGGTACATGCCGTCGGCGGTCTTGTAGCCGGCGGCGAGGAAGCCGAGACCGCCGGCGCCGCAGACGGCGGCGGCCAGCTCGGGTCCGGAGCCGCCTCCCGCCATCGGGGCCTGCACGATCGGGTAGCGGCAGAGATCGGTCAGCGCGGTGGGCATGAGCACATCGTGTCACGCCCGGCACGCCGCCCCGCACCGGGGCGGCGGCATCCGCGCGGGCCCGGGGAGGTACCGCCACCCCCGGGCCGACCTGGGCTATCGCCCGTTGAACGCGTCCTTCAGACGGGAGAACAACCCCTGCTGTCCCGGCTGGAACTGCCCCGTGGGCCGCTCCTCGCCGCGCAGCTTGGCCAGCCGCCGCAGCACCTCCTCCTGCTCGGCGTCGAGCTTGGAAGGCGTCTGCACCTCGACATGGACGATGAGGTCGCCCCGGCCGCCGCCGCGCAGATGGGTCACCCCGCGCTGGTGCAGCGGGATCGACTGGCCGGACTGGGTACCGGGCCGGACATCGATCTCCTCCACCCCGTCCAGCGTCTCCAGCGGACACTTCGTGCCCAGCGCTGCCGCCGTCATCGGGATGGTGACCGTGCAGTGCAGATCGTCGCCGCGGCGCTGGAACACCGAGTGCGCGACCTCGTGGATCTCCACGTAGAGGTCACCGGCGGGGCCGCCACCGGGGCCGACCTCGCCCTCGCCCGCGAGCTGGATGCGGGTGCCGTTGTCGACACCGGCCGGGATCTTGACGGTCAGGGTGCGGCGGGAGCGGATGCGCCCGTCGCCCGCGCACTCGTGGCACGGCGTCGGGACGACCGTGCCGAAGCCCTGGCACTGCGGGCACGGCCGCGAGGTCATGACCTGGCCGAGGAACGACCGGGTGACCTGCGAGACCTCACCGCGGCCGCGGCACATGTCGCAGGTCTGCGCCGAGGTGCCCGGCGCCGCGCCCTCGCCGCTGCACGTCGTACAGACGACGGCGGTGTCGACCTGGATGTCCTTGGTCGTGCCGAAGGCCGCCTCGTTCAGCTCGATGTCGAGCCGGATCATGGCGTCCTGGCCGCGGCGGGTGCGCGAGCGCGGCCCGCGCTGCGACGCGGTGCCGAAGAACGCGTCCATGATGTCGGAGAAGTTGCCGAAGCCCGCGCCGAAGCCGCCCGCGCCCTGGCCGCCGCCGGCCTGCGAGAGCGGGTCCCCGCCGAGGTCGTAGACCTGCTTCTTCTGCGGGTCCGACAGCACCTCGTAAGCGGCGTTGATCTCCTTGAACCGCTCCTGGGTCTTCGGGTCCGGGTTCACGTCCGGGTGCAGCTCACGCGCGAGCCGGCGGAAGGCCTTCTTGATCTGGTCCTGCGAGGCGTCGCGTCCGATGCCGAGGACCGAGTAGTAATCCGTGGCCACTTACGACTCCGCGAGGATTTGTCCGACGTAACGTGCCACTGCGCGTACCGCTCCCATCGTTCCGGGGTAGTCCATGCGGGTCGGTCCGACCACGCCGAGTTTGGCGACTGCCTCGTCGCCCGAACCGTAGCCGACCGTGACGACCGATGTGGACGCCAGGCCTTCGTGGGCATTCTCATGCCCGATGCGTACGGTCATGCCCGAGTCATTGGCTTCCCCGAGCAGCTTGAGCATCACCACATGCTCTTCCAGCGCCTCCAGCACCGGCCGGATGGTCAGCGGGAAATCATGCCCGAAGCGCGTGAGATTTGCGGTGCCGCCGATCATCAGCCGCTCTTCGGTCTCCTCCACCAGAGTCTCCAGCAACACCGACAGCACTGTCGAGACCGTGCCGCGGTCGTCCTGCTCGAAGGACTCCGGGAGATCCTGCACCAACCGCGGCACATCCGCGAACCGGCGCCCCACCACCCGGCTGTTGAGCCGGGCCCGCAGGTCCGCGAGGGAGGTCTCGCCGAACGGTGCCTGGCAGTCGATCAGCCGCTGCTCGACCCGCCCGGTGTCCGTGATCAGCACCAGCATCAGCCGGGCCGGGGCCAGCGCCAGCAGCTCGACGTGCCGGACCGTGGACCGGGTCAGGGACGGGTACTGCACGACCGCGACCTGCCGGGTCAGCTGCGCCAGCAGCCGGACCGTGCGGCCCACCACGTCGTCGAGGTCGACGGCGCCGTCCAGGAAGTTCTGGATCGCCCGCCGCTCCGGGCTGGACAGCGGCTTCACACCGGCCAGCTTGTCGACGAACAGGCGGTAGCCCTTGTCGGTGGGGATACGCCCGGCGCTGGTGTGCGGCTGGGCGATGAACCCCTCGTCCTCCAGGACCGCCATGTCGTTGCGGACGGTGGCCGGGGAGACACCGAGCTGATGGCGTTCGGTCAGGGCCTTGGAGCCGACCGGCTCCTCCGTCCCGACATAGTCCTGGACGATGGCGCGCAGCACCTCGAGCCTGCGTTCACTGAGCATCCCGCGCACCTCCAGTCCGGCCGTCCGCCGTCTCGACTCTCCTGGCACTCACACGGGCCGAGTGCCAGACCTTGAGCCAGTGTACGGCCGAGTAGCACGGACCCGGCAAGGGTGGCCGCACACAGCACCCGCCCGGTGACCGTGTTCGGGCGATCTGTCGGGCAACGCTATCGCGATGGCGCTAGCGTCTCGGTATGCGCACTGCTTGGGAAGAGGCCCGTTGGGAACAGCTCGGTGACGGTGTCGCCAGACGCCGGATGCCGGGCTGGGACGAGACGATCGGCGTGATCGCGGGGACCACCGGCGTCATGATCGTCGACACCGGCGCGACCCTGCGCGACGGTGCGGATCTGCGGCGGGCGATCCGCGGTGTGCTGGGCCGCGACGTGACGCATGTCGCGCTCACCCACCCCCACTTCGATCATGTCCTGGGCACCGCCGCCTTCGCGGGCGTCGAGGTCTTCGGCGCGGCCGGGCTGGGCGACCTGCTGCGCCGCGGCAAGGACGAGCTGCGGCACGACGCGATCCGGCACGGCGTCGACCGGGACGCCGCCGCCGAGGCCGCCGATCTGCTGGTCGCCCCGCACCACCACGTCCACGACCAGCTGACCGTCGAGCTCGGCGACCGGCAGGTGCTGCTCGCCAACGTCGGGCCGGGCCACTCCGCGCACGACCTGGCGGTCCTGGTGCCCGGCCGGGGCGGGTCCCCGGAGATCGTCTTCTGCGGCGACCTGGTCGAGGAGTCCGGCGAGCCCCAGGCAGGCCCGGACGCGCTGCCGCAGCGCTGGCCCGGCGCGCTGGACCGGCTGCTGTCCCTCGGCGGCGAGGACGCCCGGTACGTTCCCGGCCACGGCGCCGTGGTGGACGCCCGCTTCGTCCGCGCCCAACGGGACGCCCTCGCCGCCCGCTTCGGCGTCGCCCCCTCCTGATCCGCCCGCCACCCACAGACAGGCCCCCATGCAGAGCAAGCGCTACAGCCCCGACCTCACCCCGCCCTGGAAGAAGCAGCGCCCCGCGCCCGAGGTTCCCGCCGATCCCGATCTGGTCGTCGAAGAGGTCACCTCGGGCTTCTGTGGTGCGGTGATCCGCTGCGAGAAGACCGCGCAGGGTCCGACGGTCACCCTGGAGGACCGCTTCGGCAAGCACCGTGTCTTTCCCATGGAGCCGCGCGGCTTCCTCCTGGAGGGCAAGGTGGTCACCCTCGTACGCCCCCAGGGCACGCCGGCGCCGAGCCGCCCCGCACGCACGGCCTCGGGCTCCGTCGCCGTGCCCGGCGCCCGCGCGCGGGTCGCCCGCGCCGGGCGCATCTACGTGGAGGGCCGGCACGACGCCGAGCTGGTGGAGCGGGTGTGGGGCGACGACCTGCGCATCGAGGGCGTCGTCGTGGAGTACCTGGAGGGCGTCGACGACCTGCCCGCGATCGTCCGCGGCTTCTCCCCCGGCCCGGACGCCCGCCTCGGCGTCCTCGTCGACCATCTCGTGCCCGGCTCGAAGGAGTCCCGGATCGCGGCCGGGGTGACCGGTGACCACGCGCTGGTGGTGGGCCACCCGTACATCGACATCTGGGAGGCCGTGAAGCCGTCCTCGGTCGGCATCCCGGCCTGGCCGGCCGTCCCGCACGGCCAGGACTGGAAGACGGGCGTGTGCCGGGCGCTGGGCTGGCCGGAGAACACCGGCGCCGCCTGGCAGCGCATCCTGTCGTGCGTGCGCTCCTACAAGGACCTGGAGCCGGCGCTGCTGGGGAGGGTGGAGGAGCTGATCGACTTCGTCACGGCCGGCGATGTGGCCTGACGTTGGGGAGGGTGCCGAATTCGGTGGTGTCGAGTACAGCATCGAGCTGATCCAACGGCACAGGATCGCCGAATTTATGGATCGACTGCGATCGGTAGTCGGCGTTCTCCCCCGTGCCGGTGGGCCCGGTGAGCAGGACGCAGTGAGCCACAAGAGGGTCGATGATCAGGTAGATCGGAAGCCTGCTCGCCGCGTAGATCGAACGCTTGATGACGTAGTCGTGATCAACGCTGGTCTTGGAGACAACCTCGACGACCATCTTGATCACCTCGGGCGGCATCATCCGCCCGGAGTCCGGTCCGGTTCCACGCTCCACCAGTACGAGATCCGGCTGGGGCTCACTGGACTCTTGATGAAGCGCGACATCCTGGGTTTGCAGGCGCCGCCACTTCTTCCGCGGAAACTGGTCGGAGACAGCTTCCACGATGTCGTTATGGACCACGTCCGGCCCCGCCATCATCACGATGTTCCCCCGGAGGAGCTCGATCTTGACGCCCTCGGGAACCTCAAGGTTCTCGAAGAGCTCCGTCATCCGGCGTTCATCCACAGCGGTCATCTCCGTGGCCTCCGTTTCCCGTCGCCGTTTATACGGCACAGGCCAGGAACAGCCTAGGCGGGGCCGCAGGCCCGTCGCATCGGTTCACTCGTTCGAGGACAGCACGTGATCAGTCCACCAGATCCCGCACCACCGCGTCCGCCAGCAGCCGTCCGCGGAGCGTCAGCACGGCCCGGCCACGCTCGTACGGGCCGGCCTCCAGCAGGCCGTCGGCCAGCGCCCGCGCCGCCGCCCGTGCCCCCGCCGGGGCCAGGATGTCCAGCGGGCAGCCGTCCGCCAGGCGCAGCTCCAGGAGGATGCGCTCGACGCGGCGGTCCTCGGCCGAGAGGAGTTCCCGGCCGGCGCCCGGGGAGCGGCCCTCGGCGAGGGCCTGGGCGTAGGCGCCGGGGTGCTTGACGTTCCACCAGCGGACGCCGCCGACGTGGCTGTGCGCGCCGGGGCCGGCGCCCCACCAGTCGGCGCCGGTCCAGTACAGCTCGTTGTGGCGGCAGCGGGCGGCCCCGGTGGTGGCCCAGTTGGAGACCTCGTACCAGGTGAAGCCGGCCGCGGCGAGGCGCTCCTCGGCGATGAGGTAGCGGTCGGCGTGCACGTCGTCGTCGGTCATCGGGACCTCGCCGCGGCGGATGCGGCGGGCCAGCTGGGTGCCCTCCTCGACGATCAGGGCGTAGGCGGAGACATGGTCGGGGCCGGCGCCGAGCGCGGCGTCCAGGGAGGCGCGCCAGTCGTCGTCGGTCTCGCCGGGGGTGCCGTAGATCAGGTCGAGGTTGACGTGGTCGAAGCCGGCCGCGCGGGCCTCGGCGACACAGGCCTCGGGGCGGCCGGGGGTGTGCGTACGGTCGAGGATCTTCAGGACGTGCTGCCGGGCGCTCTGCATGCCGAAGGAGACGCGGTTGAAGCCGCCCGCGAGCAGCTCGTCGAGGTAGCGGGGGCCGACGGACTCCGGGTTGGCCTCGGTGGTGATCTCCGCGCCCGGTGCGAGGCCGAACTCCTCGCGGATCGCGGCCAGCATCCTGCCGAGGTCGGCGGCGGGCAGCAGGGTCGGGGTGCCGCCGCCGACGAAGACCGTCTCGACCGGGCGCGGGTCGTCGCCGAGCACCTTGCGGGCCAGCCGGATCTCGTCCACGACGGTGTCGGCGTAGTTGTCGCGGGAGGCCAGGGCGCCGCCGGAGCCGCGCAGCTCGCTCGCGGTGTAGGTGTTGAAGTCGCAGTAGCCGCAGCGGGTCGCGCAGTACGGCACGTGCAGATAGAAGCCGAGGGGTCGTCCGGCGGCACCGGCCGGCGTATGACCGGGCAGTGCCCCGTCCTCGGGCATCGGCTCACCATCGGGCAGTGCGGAAGGCATGGGAACCATTGTCCGTCATGGCGGGGCGGTGCCGGTCCGGTGCCGCTGTGCCTCAGGACACCCCGGGCTCCGACGCCTGGAGGACGAGCAGGGCCAGGTCGTCGTCGGGCGGGGTGGGGCCGAAGGCGTGGACGGTGCTGCGGATGTGGTCGGCGAGGGCGGTGGCGCCCAGGCCGGCGCCCGCGGCGAGGGCGGTGGCCAGTCCGTCCTCGTCGTCGAAGAGCCGCCGCCCCGAGCGCCGCTCGGTCACCCCGTCGGTGACGCACAGCAGCGTCTCCCCCGGGCAGAGGTCAAACGATTCACTGACGTACGCCGCGTCCTCGACCACCCCCAGCAGCATCTGCGGCGCCGCGACGACCCGGACCGCGCCGTCCGTGCCGAGCACCAGCGGCAGCGGGTGGCCGGCGCTGGCGAGGGTGCAGCGGGCGCCGCCGCGGCCACCGGGGTAGGGGACGATCTCGCCGTAGAGCAGGGACAGGAAGCGGGCCTGTTCGCCCTCCTCGCGGATCTCGACGGGCGCCTCGGCGCCGGCTCCGGCCGCGGCCACCGCCGCCGCGACCGCCGCGACCGAGTCCGCGGCCTCCCGCGCCATGGTCTTGTTGAGCCGGTCGAGCACCGCCGCGACGCCGAAGCCGTCGCGGGCCAGCAGCCGCAGCACCGGCCGGGCCAGCCCGGTCACTGCGGCCGCCTCGGGGCCGCTGCCGCAGACGTCCCCGAGCGCGAAGCACCAGCGGCCGTCCCCGGCCTCGAAGAGGTCCCAGAAGTCGCCGCCCGCCCAGGCGCCCTCGCGCGGCTCGTAGACCACAGCGGACTCCACCCCGGGTACCTGCGCCCGTCCCTGGGGCAGCAGCCGGCGCTGGAGGACCTGGCTGATGCGCTCCTGGCGGCTGTAGGCGCGGGCGGTGGCGACGGCGCGGGCGACCCGGCGGCACAGGTCCTCGATCAGCGCGACCGCCTCGTCGGGGAAGTGCGGCAGTCCGCCCCGGCCGAGCAGCAGGGTGCCCAGCCGCCGGCCGCCGGCGACCAGGGGGCAGGCCAGTGCGGCGCCGCCGGGGCCGTGGCCGCCCGGTTCGTACGGCCAGGGCCAGGGGGCGACCCCGGGAGCGCTGCCCGAGGTGGCGCCGCCCGGGGGTTCCGGCGGCTGCTTCTCCAGCGCGGTGCGCAGCGGGTCGATCCGGCTCTCGCTGGTGTGCCAGACGCCGGCGAGCCGCTGCTCGTCGGCGCCCTGGGCGAGGCCCCGGCCGGGTGCGCCGCCGTCGCCGTCGGACAGCCACACCGCACACCACTCGGCGAGCCGGGGCACGATCAACTGGGCGGCGAGCGCGGCGACCTGGTCGGCGTCGAGCTGGCCGGAGAGCAGGTCGGAGGCCTCGGCGAGGAAGGAGAGGGCGCCGTTGTCGGCCCGGCCGGTGCCCGTTTCCGGCTTGGCGGCGCGGCGCGGGGCCGGGGCGAGGAGTTCGGCGGCCCGCAGCGCACGCGGCAGCAGCTGGTTGTCGAGGGTGAAGTCCGGCTCGGGCCAGCCGCCGTCCCGCACGGGCAGCCGGAACCACACGGTCTTCATGGCCCGGCGGTAGGTGACACCCCAGGACTCGGCGACCGCGCTGATCAGCTGGAGCCCGTGCCCGCCGTTCTCGGACGCGGCGCTCTCCGCGCGGGCGCGGACGGGCTGGGTGGGGTGGTGGTCGGAGACCTCGATGACGACGCCGGGGCCGGACAGGTCGTCGGCACCGGCTTCCGGGCCGGCTCCGGCGTCCCGGTGCGGCGTCTCGTACGGCTCCGCGGCCCGGCTCCGGTACGGCTCCGGCTCCCCGTCCCGCCCGGCCGCCGGGTCCAGTCGGCAGCGCAGCTCGACGGTGGTGCCCGCGTGCACGACGGCGTTCGTCACCAGCTCGCTGACCAGCAGCTCGGCTTCGTCCGCGAGCCGGTCGGTGAGGCCCTCGGCGCCGGTCAGCCGGCGGCCGGACCAGTCGGCGAAGGTGGCCCGGACGAAGCGCCGGGCGGCGGCAGCGGCCTGCGGGTCACCGGGCAGGCTGGCCCGACGGGAGCGGGCGGCGGCCTGGGCCGCGGGCCCGCCGGGGAACCCGTCCGTCCTCGTCGTGCGCGCCGCCGTGACGTCGTCGTCCCGTGGAGACGAAGTGGTCGTCCTCATTGAGTAACTCCCGAGCAGCTCCGCTACAGCGCCGGATGCGCCAACGACAGAGTGACAGAACGAGCGCGGACATAAGCGCCGAGTCACAGAAGTACATGGTCGCGGCCACCAATTCGGCTGACGCCGCGCGGGAGTTGGCCGAGGTGCGGAGAGCGGGCCCGGGGAACCCCGCGGGGACGGGCAAGGGCCGCCGCGGAGGTTCCCGCGGCGGCCCGGACCCACCCGTACGGACGCGGTGGCGCGGGGCGGGCCCGCCGACCCGTCCCGCGCCACCGCGCCGTACCGCTACGACTCGCGCGCCCCCGCGTACATCTCGTCGAGCAGGTCCTTGAACGTCCGCTCCACCACCGGCCGCTTGATCTTGAGGCTGGGGGTGACCTCGCCGTGCTCGATGTCCAGGTCACGCGGCAGCAGCCGGAACTTGCGGATCTGCTGCCAGCGCTGGAGCCCCTCGTTGACCCGCTCGACGTAGCCGTCGATCAGCTCGCGGACCTGGTCGGTGGCGACGACCTCGGCGTACTGCTTGCCGCCCAGGCCGTGCTCCGCCGCCCAGGTCATGATCGTCGGCTCGTCGAGGGCGATCAGCGCGGTGCAGAAGTTCCGGTTGGCGCCGTGCACCAGCACATTGGAGACGAACGGACAGACCGCCTTGAACTGGCCCTCCACCTCGGCCGGCGCGATGTACTTGCCGCCCGAGGTCTTGATCAGGTCCTTCTTGCGGTCGGTGATCCGCAGATAGCCGTCCGGGGAGAGCTCGCCGATGTCGCCGGTGTGGAACCAGCCGTCCTCCTCCAGGACCTCGGCGGTCTTGTCGGGCAGGCCGTGGTAGCCCTGCATGATGCCGGGGCCGCGCAGCAGGATCTCGCCGTCCTCGGCGATCCGCACCTCGGTGCCGGGCAGCGGCTTGCCGACCGTTCCGGTGCGGTAGGCCTCGCCGGGGTTGACGAAGCTGGCGGCGCTGGACTCCGTGAGGCCGTAGCCCTCCAGGATGTGGATGCCGGCGCCGGAGAAGAAGTAGCCGATCTCCGGCGAGAGCGCGGCCGAACCGGAGACCGCGGCGCGCAGCCGGCCGCCGAACGCCTCCCGCAGCTTGGCGTACACGAGGGCGTCGGCGACCTTGTGCTTGGCGGCGAGCGCGAACGGCACGGAGGTGCTGCCGGTGCGGCGGAAGTTGTCCTGCGAGACCTTGGCGTACTCGCGGGCCACCCCGGCCGCCCACTGGAAGATCTTGTACTTGGCGCCGCCGCCCTCCCGGGCCTTGGCCGCGACACCGTTGTAGACCTTCTCGAAGATCCGCGGCACGGCCGCCATGTAGGTCGGCCGGACGACCGGCAGATTCTCGATGATCTTGTCGACCCGGCCGTCCACGGCGATCACCTGGCCGGTCGCGATCTGGCCGGCGGTGAGCACCTTGCCGAAGACATGCGCCAGCGGCAGCCAGAGGTACTGCACGTCCTCCTCATGGACCAGGCCCGTCGACTGGATCGCGCGGGCCATGTACGACCAGCAGTCGTGCGGCAGCCGGACGCCCTTGGGACGGCCGGTGGTCCCGGAGGTGTAGATGAGCGTCGCCAGCTGGTCGGCGCGCAGTGCGGCGATCCGTTCCTGGACGCACTCCGGGTGCTCCTCCAGATAGGCGGTGCCCCGCTTCTCCAGCTCGGCGAGGGTGAGCACCCAGCCGTCCGGGTCGCCCTCGGCGGGCGCCCCGCCCGCCTCGTCGATGACGACGACATGCGCCAGCTCGGGCAGCTCCGCCCGCCGCTCGCGGACCTTGGCGAGCTGCCCGGCGTCCTCCGCGATCAGCACCCGGCTGCCGGAGTCGGCCAGGATGTAGGCGGTCTCCTCGGTGTTGGTGCTGGGGTAGACCGTGGTGGTGGCGGCGCCGGAGCAGAGCACACCGAGGTCGGCGAGAATCCACTCGACGCGGGTGTTCGAGGCCAGCGCCACCCGCTCCTCGGGGTGGACGCCGAGCGCGATGAGCCCGGCGGCCACGGCGTGGACCCGCTCCGCGGCACCGGCCCAGCTGATCGCCTTCCAGTCGTCCGGCCCCTGGCCCGAGGCAGGCGGGACCGGATAGCGATAGGCCTCGTTGTCGGGCGTGGCCGCTACCCGCTCCAGGAAGAGGTGTGCCACCGAGGGCGGCCGGTTTTCGATCAGCGTGTGGGTGTCCGTCACGGCGTCCTCCGGGGCCCGCTTCGTTGCTGGTGACTCGCGAGTAACCTTTGAGCAGTGATCAGACTAGAGCGCGAGGCGCCGACACGTAAGGGGCTGCGACCTACTGGTTCACGTTGTGACCGGTGCGATAGGTGTACGTAGCACACACAATGCCCGATAGTGCGCCTCGCCGCTCCCCCACACCAGACCACGCCCGGCGGGCCGGAACAGGCCCTGCCGGGCGCCCGGCCGCGCGTTCACCCCGGTGCACGGCGGGAAAGCCGACAGGGCGCCGGCCCCGCCATGGGGACCGGCGCCCTGTCGCCGTCGCGCGGCCGTGCGCTACTTCTTGGCCTTGGCGTCGCCGTCGGAGTCCGAGGACAGCACCGCGATGAAGGCCTCCTGCGGGACCTCCACACTGCCGACCATCTTCATCCGCTTCTTGCCTTCCTTCTGCTTCTCCAGCAGCTTCCGCTTACGGGAGATGTCACCGCCGTAGCACTTGGCGAGGACGTCCTTGCGGATGGCGCGGACCGTCTCACGGGCGATGACCCGGCTGCCGATGGCGGCCTGGATCGGCACCTCGAAGCTCTGCCGCGGGATCAGCTCCCGCAGCTTGGCGACCAGCCGCACGCCGTACGCGTACGCCTTGTCCTTGTGGCAGATCGCGGAGAAGGCGTCGACCTTGTCGCCGTGCAGCAGGATGTCGACCTTGACGAGGTCGGCGACCTGCTCGCCGGTGGGCTCGTAGTCCAGCGAGGCATAGCCCCGCGTCTTGGACTTGAGCTGGTCGAAGAAGTCGAAGACGACCTCGGCGAGCGGCAGCGTGTAGCGGATCTCGACACGGTCCTCGGAGAGGTAGTCCATGCCGAGGAGGTTGCCGCGGCGGGTCTGGCACAGCTCCATGATCGAGCCGATGAACTCGCTGGGCGCCAGGATCGTGGCCCGGACGACCGGCTCGTGGACCTTGTCGATCTTGCCGGTCGGGAACTCGCTCGGGTTGGTGACCTCGTGCTCGGTGCCGTCCTCCATGTCGACGCGGTAGACCACGTTCGGCGCGGTGGCGATCAGGTCGAGGTCGAACTCGCGCTCCAGGCGCTCACGGATGACCTCCAGGTGGAGCAGGCCCAGGAAGCCGACGCGGAAGCCGAAGCCCAGGGCCGCGGAGGTCTCCGGCTCGTAGACCAGCGCGGCGTCGTTGAGCTGCAGCTTGTCCAGCGCGTCGCGCAGCTCGGGGTAGTCCGAGCCGTCCAGGGGGTACAGCCCCGAGAACACCATCGGCTTGGGGTCCTTGTAGCCGCCCAGCGGCTCCTGGGCCCCCTTGTTGAGCTGGGTGATCGTGTCACCCACCTTGGACTGCCGGACATCCTTCACACCGGTGATCAGATAGCCGACCTCTCCGACGGACAGCCCGTCGGCCGCCTTCATCTCCGGGGAGTTCGTGCCGATCTCCAGCAGCTCGTGCGCGGCGCCGGTCGACATCATCCGGATGCGCTCGCGCTTGCCGAGCGTGCCGTCGACGACCTTCACGTAGGTCACGACGCCGCGGTAGGCGTCGTAGACCGAGTCGAAGATCATCGCGCGGGCGGGGGCGTCCTTGACGCCGACCGGGGCCGGCACCTCGCGGACGACCTTGTTCAGCAGCTCGGCCACGCCGACGCCGGTCTTGGCGGAGACCCGCAGCACGTCCTCGGGCTCGCAGCCGACCAGGTTGGCCAGCTCGGCGGCGAACTTCTCGGGCTGTGCGGCCGGCAGGTCGATCTTGTTGAGGACGGGGATGATCGTGAGGTCGTGCTCCATCGCCAGGTACAGGTTGGCGAGGGTCTGGGCCTCGATGCCCTGGGCGGCGTCGACGAGGAGGATGCAGCCCTCGCACGCGGCGAGCGAACGGGAGACCTCGTAGGTGAAGTCGACGTGGCCCGGGGTGTCGATCATGTTCAGGATGTGGGTCGCGCCACTTCCCTCTTCACCCTCGGAGGGGTCCCAGGGCAGCCGGACCGCCTGGGACTTGATCGTGATGCCGCGCTCGCGCTCGATGTCCATGCGGTCGAGGTACTGCGCGCGCATCTGCCGCTGGTCGACGACACCGGTGATCTGGAGCATCCGGTCGGCGAGCGTCGACTTGCCGTGGTCGATGTGCGCGATGATGCAGAAGTTACGGAGGAGGGCCGGATCGGTACGGCTCGGCTCCGGCACGTTCGTAGGGGTCGCGGGCACGCAGGGTCCATTCAGTGAACGCGGGTAGGCGGGACTCGGTTGTGTGACGTCACCCCCATCGTCCCATGAGCGAGGGGCTCGGTCCGGTTTGGGCGGGGGCGGGGGTGGGATCGGGCGGTTGTGGGGGGCTTCGGGCGCGGCGTCGGAGGCTTCGGTGAGCGGTGTCGTGGGCTTCGACGGGGTGGCTTCGCGGGGTGCGGGTCGGTGGGGGTGGGGCGTGGCCGGGTGGTGCGGGCCGGCGCAGCAGGCGGGCTCGGGCGGGGTGGCGGGCCGCAGGTCAGAGGGTGCTTGCGGGGTGACCGGGCGGCGGGCGCCGGGTGGGGCCGGTCCGGTTTGGGAGGCCGTGGACCGTGCTGGTAGCCTGGTCCACTGCGCTTCGTGCCCTCTCTCGTACGAGGCGCCACTCGAAACTCCAACGAACCTGAAAAGGCTCTTTCGTGGCGAACATCAAGTCCCAGATGAAGCGGATCAAGACCAACGAGAAGGCTCGTCAGCGCAACAAGGCTGTCAAGTCCACTCTGAAGACCGCGATCCGTCGCACCCGCGAGGCCGTGGAGGCCGGTGACCTGCAGAAGGCCACCACCGCCCAGGCCGCCGCTGCCAAGACGCTCGACAAGGCCGTCAGCAAGGGTGTCATCCACAAGAACGCCGCCGCCAACAAGAAGTCGGCGCTGGCGAAGAAGGTCGCGTCCCTCAAGGGCTGAATCTTCCTCCGGAGCAAGGTCCCCGGCCCATCCGGGCCTGACCTTCGTTCCACCGCAGTATCCAAGCAGTAACCCTGCCGACAGGGACTCAGCGGCCCCTCTCTCCGCTCCCTGACCGGTGCACCACCGCGCCGCACACGGCCTGCGTTCGCCACGCGGGTGCGGCGCACCCGGCTCACCCGGCGGCAACCGCCGACGAAGCCGCAGCAACTTGATACGAAGACCCCGCCTCACCCCTTCCCCAGGGGGAGGCGGGGTCTTCGTCGTGACGGGGGCGATGGGGATGTTGGGCCGTGGGGCGGTTGGTCGCGGCTGGTCACAGCTGTGACCAGCTGGTTGCGGCTGGTCAGGAGCGAGGGGCGGTCAGGGCGGGGGGTGCCGGGGTGACCGGGCCGCGGAGCGGCTTGCTGGGGCTCTCCGCCGGCTCTGTCGGCAGGTTCTCCTGGCGGGTGCGGCGGGTTTCGATGGGTTCCGGCTGGATCTTGGCCGGTTCTTGACTGGTCCTCTTCCCGGGTTCACTGTCGGCGGGGTCCGCTACGCTGCGGCCATGTCGATACCGGGGGATCAGAACAATCCGTACGGCCAGGCGCAGCCACACGCCTATGGCCAGGTTCCGGCACCGCAGCATCCGGTGCCCGCGCAGCAGAATCCCTACACACAGCAGAGCCCGCCACAGGGCCCGGCCGCCGGATACGGCTATCCGGCGGCCGGCGCGCCCCTGGGGGCACCCGGCGCTCCGGACGGCGCGGGCCGCGGCACGTCCGGCTGGCTCTGGGCGATCGGCGGAGCCGTCGCCGCCTCCGCGCTCTGGGGCTCCGTGCTGTTCGCCACCGGCGGCTTCTCCGCCGAGCCCAGCCCAGACCTCGCGGGCTACGGCTACACCAGTGACCTGTGCGCGCGTACCTCGATGACCCCGTTCGAGAACGCCGGCTTCCAGACCAAGGAGGGCACCGGCACGACCTCGAAGAACTCCAACCCGCAGCACAGCGGCGCCCAGCAGACCTCGCTGGACACCATGTGGTGCAACGCCTCCCTGGAGAAGAAGGGCGCCAGCGGCCCCGACTACGCCTCGACCTGGCTCTACAACACCGCGACCCTGCACAAGAAGTCCGACCCCGCCCCCGAGTTCGCCGACAACTACCGCTCCTACGAGAAGCAGGACGCCTCCGTCGGCTATCGGGTCGAGGCCGTATCGGGCCTGGGCGACGAGGCGTTTCTGGTGACCCGGAAGAGCGACGGCAGCACCGGCTCCGGCTCGTATGTGCTCCTCGGCGTCCGGGACGGCTGGCTGACGTACCAGTCGACCTGGTCGAGCTATACGTCGAGCCGCAGCTCCGCCAAGCCCCCGACCGACGACGAGGTCGCGACCATGCTGAAGACCAGCGCCAGGGAGACACTGCAGCGACTGCAGAACTCACGGTCCCAGTAAGGGGCGGGGGGCTGGGGGCTCGCGGGGCTCGGTGGGTCTACCGGGACTCGCGGTCCCGGTGAGGGCTCGTGGAGCCCAGCGGGTCACGGCGGCGCCCCCAGATCACGGTGCCCGGCGAATCAATGGACCAACGGCCAACGGGTCAACGGGCCGCTCGGATCGCGGGGTTGGTGAGTGCGCGCCTTCACCAGCGCGGGCACTGCGGCGCCTTGATTCGCCGGGTTCTGGACGCGTAAGCGTCGCCGCCACACCGCTGCCGTGCAGGTGGCTGCCGCTGCTTACCCGCGCCGGGGCGCCGGCTCCGCCTCACCGCGAACGGGCCGCCCGCGCGATGGTCACGACAGCCTTCTCCAGCGCGTACTCGGGATCGTCGCCGCCGCCCTTCACCCCCGCGTCGGCCGCCGCCACCGCGCGCAGTGCCGTGGCGACACCGTCCGCCGACCAGCCGCGCATCTGCTGCCGTACCCGGTCGATCTTCCAGGGCGGCATGCCCAGATCGCGGGCGAGGTCGCCGGGGCGGGCGCCGCGGGGGGCGGAGGCCAGCTTGCCGATGGCGCGGACGCCTTGGGCCAGCGCGCTGGTGATCATGACGGGGGCGACGCCCGTGGCGATCGCCCAGCGCAGCGCCTCCAGCGCCTCGGCGGCCCGCCCCTCGACGGCACGGTCCGCGACGGTGAAGCTCGATGCCTCGGCCCGGCCCGTGTAGTAGCGCGCGACGACGGCCTCGTCGATCGCGCCCTCGACGTCGGCGGCCAGCTGCGCACAGGCCGACGCCAGCTCACGCAGATCGCTGCCGATCGCATCGACCAGCGACTGGCAGGCCTCCGGCGTCGCGGAACGCCCGGCCGTACGGAACTCGCCCCGTACGAACGCCAGCCGGTCGGCCGGCTTGGTCATCTTGGGGCAGGCCACTTCCCGCGCCCCGGCCTTACGGGCGGCGTCCAGCAGGCCCTTCCCCTTGGCGCCGCCGGCGTGCAGGAGCACCAGCGTGATCTCCTCGGCGGGCGCGCCGAGATACGCCTTGACGTCCTTGATGGTGTCCGCGGACAGGTCCTGTGAGGCCCGCACCACGACGACCTTGCGCTCGGCGAAGAGCGAGGGGCTGGTCAGCTCGGCGAGGGTGCCGGGCTGGAGCTGGTCGGGGGTGAGGTCGCGCACATCGGTGTCCGCGTCCGCCGCCCGGGCAGCCGCCACCACCTGCTGCACCGCGCGGTCCAGCAGCAGGTCTTCCTGGCCCACCGCGATCGTGACGGGGGCGAGCGGGTCATCGTGAGCTGTCTTCCTGGCCATCGCGGTCCAGCATCCCACGTGCCACTGACAACCCGGCCCGGCCGCTCCCTGACCCCTGCCGGTCCGGACCACCCGCCCGCTGTCGGACAATGGCCCGGTGAATGACGCAGCCCCCCACCACCCCGAGGTACGACCCGTGCGCCACGTCCTGGTGCTGCCCGACCGCGACGCGGCGGAGGAGGTGGCCGAAGCCCTGACCGAACACTTCGGCGTCGCCGAGGAGCCTCAGCTCGTACGGGACGCCCTGGCCGGTGAGGACGACGCCGAGGACGCGCAGTGGCTCGTGGTCGTCGAGGACCCGGACGCCGTACACGACCCCGAGCGGCTGCACGACCTGGCAGCGGAACACGAGGGCTGGCGCGAGGCCGAGTAACGGCAGGCGACGGTTCTACGGGCGACCCTGGCCTCCCGCCCCGGGCAGTGGCACCTCGCCCACCACGGGCTCCCGGTCCAGCACGATCCCGAAGTGCTCCCGGTAGGCGGCGAGGACCTCGTCCGCGTCCAGCTGGCGTTCCGCACGGGCACCGGCCGGCCCGGTGGTCACGAACGTACGGCCGGAGAGCGTGATCCGACCGGTCTCCGTCAGCCGTGAGCACACCAGGGACCGGGTGAAGTGCGAGGCCGGCGAGGTCCGGTTCCACCAGCAGCCGACCTCGAAGTCCCGGTACGCGCGCGGACGTTGCTCCAGGCGGTACTGGCGCGAGCCGTCCCTCAGGACGTCGAGATCGCCCTCCTCCGTCTCCTCGATCCGGAACACCCCGCCGGGATCGGTCTGCTCGGCACGGCTGTCCCAGCGCAGCGGGAAGTGGCTGTGCCTGCCGAAGCCGACATCCGCGAGCCATGACCCGTCCGGCGTCCGGACCCGCAGCGCGAGGTGGTCGTACGGAATCCCGAGCTTCCCTTCGGCACCGAACACGCGGGCGGCCAGCAGCTCGACCCCGTATCCGAGCGCGCCCAGCAGCATGGCGAACGCACCGTTGAGCTCGTAACAGAAGCCGCCGCGCCGGGCGCCGACGATCTTGTCGAGCAGCGGCTGCTCGGCCAGCACGATCTCCTCTCCGAGATGGATGGAAAGGTTCTCGAAGGGGACCGTCCGTAGGTGGCTGAGGTGCAGCGCACGCAGCGCCTCGGCGTCGGGGGCGGCGGGCCGGCGGGCGCCGATCCGGTCCAGGTAGGCGTCAGTGGCAGCCGTGTCCATCAGGTGTGCGTCCTCTCCGCAGCGAACCAGCGGCGGGTCCGTTCCGCCGCCGAGGCGGGTGTACCGGCCAGGACGTCGGCAAGGCGCTGCGCGGCCGGCTCACGCCGCCAGGCCGGCTCGGCCCTGCGCATCGCCGTGGAGATGCCACAGCGCCGCCCGAACTCCCTGCCGGACGCCGTCGCGCCCCCCTGCCGACAGACTCGGTACACCGGAAGACATCGTCGGCGCCCTCGACCGCCGCGACGACGTCCACGAGGGTGATCCGGTCCGGCGGCCGGGCCAGCTGGAAGCCGCCCCGCGCACCGGGCGTGGAACTCAGGACCCCGGCCCGGACCGGCACCTGCAGCCGCTTGTTCAGGTAGGGCGCCGGCAGGTCGAAGGAGGCCGCCGGCCGGGCGATGGAGACGGGGCTGTCCCCTTCGAGCCAGGCCGGCGTCACACAACAGTGCAGGCCCCACTCGACGCCTTCACTCATCCTCACAACCTGGAGTCTACAGACCCTGATTCGACGCTTTCCCTCCATTTGTCCGGCTGCGATGGCCCGCGGATGCTGCCACCTCTGTGGCGTGTGCGACCACTGCAACTGCCACCGGGCGGGGAGCGCGGGCGACTCCTGAGGTATCTCCTGGGACGCCTGCTGGGACGCCTGCTGAAGCGGCGGTTGCCTGCCGTCCGCGCGCCGGCCCCGCGCACGTTGGCTCCGCGCACACCGAGCTGCGGACGGGCCTGGATTCTCGGGCCGTCGGCCGGGCGGTCCATGACCCGGTGGCCGGTGACCGTGGCAGACAGTCCGGCCGTGGTGCCGAGCACCGCGATGGCTCCGTCGGTGTCCGTACGCAACACCCGGGCGCCCTGCGCGCGGAGTGCAGCGACGGTACGGGGTGCCGGATGGCCGTACGGGTTGTCGGCGCCACAGGAGATCAGCGCCAGACGCGGCGCCAGCCGGTGCATCAACGACGGGTCCTGGTAGCCGGAGCCGTGATGTGCCACCTTCAGGACATCGACGCCACCAAGCTCGGGGTGCGCCGCGAACAGGCCCTGTTGTGCCGGCGGTTCGAGGTCACCGAGCAGCAGGATGGTCAGCCCTCCCGTACGGACGAGCAGGGTGACGCTGGCGTCGTTGGGACCGTCGAGGTCGCCGGGGTCTGCGGGGTCGGCGGGATTGCCCGGGCTGCCGGGATTGCCGGGACCGCCGGGGCGGGGAAGACCCGGCGGCGGGGCGGGCGGCCACAGGACCTCCCAGGTCAGCGGCCCCAGACGGCGGCGCTCCCCCGGTGTGGCGCGGGCGACCGGCACCCGGGCCGCGGCAGCCGTGGCATGGACGAACTGCGCCTGTCCCGGAGGCTCTTGCAGGGTCGTGGTCTCGATCGCGCCGACCGCACGCCCACGGAGCGCCCCCGGCAGCCCGTCCACATGGTCGGCGTGGAAGTGCGTCAGGACGAGCAACGGGATGCGGCGCACACCCAGGTCGGTCAGGCAGCGGTCGATGGCCTGGGGCTCGGGCCCGGTGTCCACCACCAGCGCCGTACCGTCACCGGCGGCCAGCACCAGGCCGTCCCCCTGACCGACGTCGCAGACCACGGCGCGCCAGCCCGGCGGCGGCCAGCCGGTCAGAACACGGGTGAACGGCGCGGGGCGGCACACCGCCAGAATCACCGCCAGCGCACAGAGCACACACAGCCAGGGACGGCGCAGCACCCTGCGGCCGACCGGCACCAGCACCACCGTGGCGGCCGCCAGCGCCAGCCCACCGGCCCAGCCGCCCGGCCAGGCGAACTCCGCCCCTGGCAGCGCCGCTCCCGTACGGGCGACACCGGCGATCCACTCGGCGGGCCAGCCCGCGCACCACGCCACCGCCTGGGCGACCGGCGGCACGATTGGAGCGGCGGCGAGGGCCGCGAAGCCCAGGACCGTCGCGGGCGCCACGGCCAGCTCCGCCAGCAGGTTGCAGGGCACGGCGACCAGGCCCACCCGGGCCGCCAGCACGGCGACGACCGGTGCGCAAACCGCCTGGGCGGCGGCCGCGGCGGCGATCACCTCGGCGAGCCGGGGCGGCATTCGGCGCCGTTGCAGTGCGGCGCTCCAACGCGGCGCGAGCAGCAGCAGCGCGCCGGTGGCCAGGACGGAGAGCAGAAAGCCGTAGCTGCGGGCCAGCCACGGGTCGTACAGAACCAGCAGCAGCACGGCGGCGGCGAGTGCGGGGAGCAGTGAGCGGCGGCGGCCGGTGCCGATCGCGAGCAGGGTGATCAGGCCGCAGGCGGCGGCCCGCAGCACGCTCGGGTCCGGTCGGCACACCACGACGAAGCCGAGGGCGAGCGCGCCGCCGATGACTGCCGTACCGCGCAGTGACAGTCGCAGACGCGGTGCCAGCCCGCGGCGCTCGGCGCGGCTCGCGAGATGCGGCGGCCCGACCAGCAGCGCGAGCACAATCGTCAGATTGCTGCCGGACACGGCGAGCAGATGCGTCAGGTCGGTGGCACGGAACGCGTCGTCCAGATCCGGCGGTACGCGCGAGGTGTCCCCCACCACGAGGCCCGGCAATAGCGCACGGGCATCGGGACGCAGTCCGCCGGTGACCTCCCGCAGCCCGGCACGCAGACTCCCCGCCAACCGCTGCAGCGCGTCCGGCTCCCGCACCTTGACCGGCGGCTCATCGCCCGTGACCCGCAGCACGGCGGCCACCTGGTCGCTCGACGACAGCGGGGGCGCAGCACGCGCCGCGACCCGAATCCGCGTCGACGGCAGCAATCCCCGCCACGCCGACGCGATGCCCCCACGGGCGTCGGCACGGCCGCCGGCTCCGTCCTGCCCGCTCCCTGAGCCGGCTCTTCCACCGGGCTGCTGTACGACCACCAGGGCCGGTGTGCGGACGGCGGTGACCTCACCGTCCGGCGCCGTGACACGGACGGCGTCGGCCGTGAACACCAGCACCGGGGGCGTCCGTTGGGAGCCCCGCACCTTGGGGCGGGTCAGCCGTGGATCGCCGGTCACCTCCAACTCCACCGTGGCCCGCGCGTACTGCTTCGCGAGGGTGGGAAGCGGCCCACGCCGCAGGTCCGAGGCATGCAGCGCGGCGGAAGCGGCCCCCGCCGCGGCACACAGCAACACGGCGGCCACGGCCACGAGCCCGCCGGCCGACCGGAGGCGGGACGCTCGGGGGTGGGACGGCTCGGCTCCTTCCCGGCCGGTCGCGGTGTGAGGGGCCGCGCCGGGGTGCCGCTCCTCCCCCGGTTCACGCTCGGCCCGGCGCCGCACCACAGCCGCCCGTAACGTGACGACCGCGAGCACCACGGCCACGCCGCAGGCCGCTGCCACTCCCCCACCGGGGACGCCCAGAGCGATCGCCGCGGCCGCCCAGGCCGCCAGCGCGGGCGCCACGAGACGCAGATCGGCGGGGCCCTCCTGATGCGGGTCCGAGGCACCGTGCGGCGATGCCGCCGTGGCGTGCACGGTGGCGCGGGGGCCGGTCATGGCACCACCAGGGGGCGCAGATCGGCGAACCGGCGGTCACCGATGCCGGTCACCTGGCGGAGCTGATCCACGGAGGTGAACCCACCGTGCTGGGTGCGGAATTCAACGATGTGACGGGCCAGGACGGGGCCCACTCCGGGCAGGGCGTCGAGCTGCTGCTCGGTCGCGGTACTGAGACTGACCGGGCCGCCCGGACCACCCCCGGCACCCGGCGCCCCACTCCCCGGCCCGCCGGTGCCGACGTCAGCGGCGCCCGCACCGCCCCCGGCACCGCCACCGGGCGCGCCGACCACGATTTGCTCGCCGTCGGTCAGCAGCCGCGCCCGGTTGAGCCCGCGGATATTCGCCCCGTGCAGCACACCGCCCGCGGCCCGCAGGGCGTCGACCACCCGCGACCCCGCCGGCATCCGCTGGATTCCCGGGTGCCTGACCTTGCCCGCGACATCGACGACCAGCTGCCGCCCCGTATTACCCGGAGAGCCATTCGCCGCCGCAGTGGCGGTCGACGAGGCGGACGGCGGCTGCGGTACCCGCGGGCCCGGGCCGGGTGCCCCTCCGGCCCGTTCGGCAGCCGGGGCCCGTACCGGCTCGGGACGGCCCGTCCAGAAGTGCTGCACGGCGAACCCCACAGCCACCACAAGCACCAGGACCAGGGCGGCGAGGGCTCTCGGGTCGGTGCCGCACCGCAACTGCACCCACAACGGGAGCCGTTCGCGCACGGCACACCACGCCCGCTCCCCACGGCCTCGCCCCGGCGGATCGTGCCCGGGAGACGACGGACCGGCGTCGGCGGCACCCCCCACGTCGCCGAAGATCGCCGCCGCCCGTGCCCGTACCGTCTCGCGGTCCTGCTCCCGCCGATCCGGCGCAGACGGCGCGGATGACGCAGACGGCGCGGATGGCGCGGATGGCGGGGATAGCGAGGGCCCCACAGGTGCCCCAGGTGACTCAGACGACCCTGACCAGGCAGGCGGTGCAGACGACGAGACGGGAGGAGCAGATGTCACCGATGGGCCGGCGGAGCCGACTGGGCGCCCAACCCCCGGAGAAGCCAACGGATCTGAACGCCCCGAAGCATCCGACCCACCCGGCAGCGATAACGCCTCCGCCCCGCCCGACACCCCCAACGGCCCCAGCCCCGCCGCCGACGCCACCGCTGCCGCCGGCCCCGCCCCCGGAAACGACCCCAGAGCCACCCCCGGCCCCGGGCCCGCCCCCGGAACCGAACCCGAAGCCCACCCCGGCACCGCCCCCGGCCCCAACGCCCCCGCCGAGCCCGCACATTCCCATGACACAGATCGATGCAAGTTCATACCGACCGACGCTAAGCACCCCGCGCAGATCCCGCCGAGCGGCCGCAAATCCGGTGGACAGAGCCTCAGTTGTGGATAACTCCGTCACCCACAGGAAACCCCTACGCCTCTCTCACCGCGGTGAGACCACAACCCCCAGCAGCCCTGGCCCCGTATGCGCGCCGATCACCGCGCCCACCTCGCTCACATGCAGCTCGTTGAGCCCGGAAACCCGCTCCCGGAGCCGCTCCGCCAGAGCCTCCGCGCGTTCCGCCGCGGCGAGATGGTGCACCGCGATATCGACCTGGCCCTCGCCCGCCCGCTCCGCGGCGATCTCCTCAAGCCGCGCGATGGCCTTGGAGGCCGTACGGACCTTCTCCAGCAGTTCGATCCGCCCGTCGGCCAGCTGGAGCAGCGGCTTGACCGCGAGCGCGGAACCGAGCAGCGCCTGCGCCGCGCCGATCCGGCCACCGCGGCGCAGATAGTCCAATGTGTCGACGTAGAAGTAGGCGGAGGTACCCGCCGCGCGCTTCTCCGCGGCGGCGACCGCCTCGTCCATACTCCCGCCGGCCTCCGTCGTCTCCGCGGCCGCGAGGGCGCAGAACCCGAGGGCCATCGCCACCATTCCGGTGTCCACGACATGCACGGGCACCGGAGCTTCCTGGGCCGCGAGCACCGCCGCGTCGTACGTGCCGGAGAACTCCGAGGAGAGGTGGAGCGAGACGATGCCGCTCGCACCGGTCGCCGCGACCTTGCGGTAGGTCTCCGCGAACGTCTCGGGGCTGGGCCGGGAGGTCGTCACGGGCCGCCGCTTCTGCAGCGCCTGGGCGAGGGATCTCGCGGAGATTTCGGTGCCCTCTTCCAGGGCCTGGTCCCCCAGGACGACGGTCAGTGGTACGGCCGTGATGCGGTGACGCTCGACAGCCGCCCGCGGCAAGTAGGCCGTGGAATCGGTGACGATAGCGACATGGCGGGACATGACAGGGAGGTTATCCGGGGATACGGACGCCGCACAGTGCGGGCCCCTCCCCAAGATCCTCCAGGTTTACCCAAGGCTCTGCCAAGAGCCCACCGCAAGACAGCGCCGAGGCCTGGGGCCGGTGCCTGGCGCCACGCGACAGCGTCAACACCCCTGGCGGTCCCACACGTCCTCGATCCTCCCACGCGTCCCCTCAAGGCCCCCAGGGACTGGAGAGGCCCAAATCCGACATGGCCCTTCACCTGGCTCTCCGCCGACCCTCCGCCGGCCTTCACCGGGTCCTCTCCCGGGGGCCCCGCCCCCACCCCACCCCTCGCCCCTCCCCAGCCCCTATCGCCTCATCTGGTCGTGTCCTCGGTCCGCTGCGCCTCCGGCCGCTCTGCCTCGGGGCGCGGGGTCTTCTGCCACGGGTAGGACGGCTGGGTGCGCGGGTCCCGGGCGGTGATGGCCGGCGGGTCCTCGGGCGTCGGGCCCCAGGAGCGGGCCTCGGTCGCGCCGTCCGGCCGGCCGGCGGGGTCCGAGGGGCCGCCGGTGGCACCGGCGCGTGCGGGCCCCTGCGGCTGCCGGCCTCCCGCCGGGCTCGCCGGCTCTCCCGGTCCCGCGGCGTCCGCACGGCCCGCTACGGGGTCGCGCAGGGGGTCCGCGAGGTCGTCGACCCGGGTCCAGTGGCGCAGGGCCCCGGACTCCACATCGATCTGGTCGCTCAGCGAGGCCAGGTCGTCGTCAGCGAACTTGCGTGCACGGTCGCGTGCGGCCCAGCGCAGCGACTCCGCGGAGTGAGTGATCCGCTCCAGGCGCTCCCGGAGGTCCGGGAGGCGGGTGGCGATGGTGGCGCGGTCGGGTTCGCGTTCGAGCCGCTTGAGCTCGTCGTCCAGCTCGTGGCCATGGGCGCTGAGCCGCTCGAAGAGGCCGATGGCCTCGCTGAGGGAGGCGTCGTCCGGTGATCCCCCGTAGAGCACCTCCTGGGTGGAGCGCATGGAGGTGCGGAGGGAGAGCCGCAACTGCGCCAGTTCGCCGACCACGCCGGGCTGGGCGATCTGGCGGGCCCGGAGGGTGGTGTCCTCGACGGTACGGCGGGCGTGGGCGACCGTGCGGTCCACTCCGCGCTTGGCCGCCTGGACCGCCTTGACCGTCACGAAGACCCCGGCCAGAACGAACAGCACGAAAAGCAGTCCGATGATGGCGGCGGCGGCTTCCATGGCTCTCCCCAGAACGTGTCGGCGGCGCCGGTTTCCGGCCCGCGCCCGGTATCTCCACGGTAAACGGCTCGGGCAGGTCGCGGGTTCCGGAAGAACCCCCAACCTGCCCGTAGGGGAAACCCCCCATGGTGCTCGCGGAGCACCGGCGGTGCGGGCCGCAACGGTCTCCCGGCCGGCCCGGTGCGGCAGCGTCGGCGTCCCCGGCGCTCCGCTGCCGGGCGCCCGGGAACGGTCCCGGGCGCCCGCCGGCGGACTACGCCGGCACGATGTTCACCAGCTTCGGCGCACGGACGATGACCTTCCGGATGCCCGCGCCGTTCAGCGCCGCGACCACGGCCGGCTCGGCCAGGGCCGCCGCCTCCAGGTCGGCGTCGGAGATCGACGGGGCGACCTCCAGCCGCGCCTTGACCTTGCCCTTGATCTGAACGACGCAGGTCACGGTCTCGTCCACGACATACGCCGGGTCGGCCACCGGGAAGTCGGCGTACACCACGGAGCCGGTGTGGCCCAGCTTGCGCCACAGCTCCTCGGCGATGTGCGGCGCCAGCGGGGCGATCAGCAGCACCAGCCGCTCCGCGACCGTGCGCGGGACGGGGGTGCCCGCCTTGGTCAGGTGGTTGTTCAGCTCGGTGACCTTGGCGATGGCGGTGTTGAAGCGCAGGTTCGCCATGTCCTGGGTGACGCCGTCGATCGCCTTGTGCAGGGCGCGCAGGGTGGCGTCGTCCGGCTCCGCATCGACGACGGTGACCTCTCCGGTCGCCTCGTCGACGACGTTGCGCCACAGGCGCTGCAGCAGCCGGTACTGGCCGACGACGGCCCGGGTGTCCCACGGGCGCGACACGTCCAGCGGGCCCATCGCCATCTCGTACAGGCGCAGGGTGTCGGCGCCGTACTCTGCGCAGATCTCGTCCGGAGTGACGGCGTTCTTCAGGGACTTGCCCATCTTGCCCAGGACGCGGCTGACCTTCTCACCCTGGTGGTAGTAGGCGCCGTCGCGCTCCTCGACCTCGGCGGCCGGGACGGCGATGCCGCGGCTGTCCCGGTAGACGAAGGCCTGGATCATGCCCTGGTTGTACAGCTTGTGGAAGGGCTCGGAGGACGAGACATGGCCCAGGTCGTGCAGCACCTTGGACCAGAAGCGGGCGTACAGCAGGTGCAGCACGGCGTGCTCCGCGCCGCCCACGTACAGGTCGACGCCGCCGGCCGGCTGCCCCTCGCGCGGGCCCATCCAGTACTGCTCGGTCTCCGGGTCGACCAGTGCGTCGCTGTTGTGGGGGTCCAGGTAGCGCATCTCGTACCAGCACGAACCCGCCCAGTTGGGCATGGTGTTGGTCTCGCGGCGGTAGCGCCTGATGCCGTTGCCGTCACCCAGGTCCAGGTCGACGTGGACCCAGTCCTCGTTGCGGGACAGCGGGGTCTCCGGCTGGGTGTCGGCGTCGTCGGGGTCGAAGGTCCGCGGGGAGTAGTCCTCGACCTCGGGCAGCTCCAGCGGCAGCATCGACTCGGGCAGTGCGTGCGCCACCCCGTCCTCGTCGTAGACGATCGGGAACGGCTCGCCCCAGTAGCGCTGCCGGCTGAACAGCCAGTCGCGCAGGCGGAAGTTGACGGTGCCCTCGCCGATGCCCTCGCCGGCCAGCCACTCGGTGATCCTGGCCTTGGCCTCGGTCACCCCCAGGCCGTTCAGCGAGATGTCCGCACCGGCGGAGTTGACGATCTTCGCGTCGTACGAGGCGAAGGCGTCGTCCCAGGTGGACGGGTCGGTGCCGCGGTCGTCCGAGGGCTCGACCACACAGCGCATGGGCAGCTCGAAGGCGCGGGCGAAGGCGAAGTCACGGCTGTCGTGGGCGGGGACGGCCATGATCGCGCCGGTGCCGTAGCCCATCAGGACGTAGTCGGCGATGAAGACCGGGACCTGCTCGCCGCTGACCGGGTTGGTCGCGAAGGCGCCGGTGAACACGCCGGTCTTGTCCTTGGCCTCGGCCTGGCGCTCGACGTCCGACTTGGAGGCGGCCTGCTTGCGGTAGGCGGCCACGGCGTCGCCGGGGGTGGCGTGGCCGCCGGTCCACACGTCGTGGGTGCCCTCGGGCCAGGCGTCGGGGACGATGGAGCGCGCGCCCTCGCCGTTGTCGGAGCCCGCGACCAGCGGGTGCTCGGGGGCCAGCACCATGTACGTCGCGCCGAACAGGGTGTCCTGGCGGGTGGTGAAGACGGTGATCTTGTCGTCGCCCACCGGGAAGTCGACGCGGGCGCCCTCGGAGCGGCCGATCCAGTTGCGCTGCTGCAGCTTGATGGCCTCCGGCCAGTCCAGCGCGTCCAGGTCGTTCAGCAGCCGGTCGGCGTAGGCGGTGATGCGCATGTTCCACTGGCGCAGCTTGGCCTTGAATACCGGGTAGTTGCCGCGCTCGGAGCGGCCGTCGGCGGTGACCTCCTCGTTGGCCAGTACGGTGCCCAGGCCGGGGCACCAGTTGACCGGCGCGTCCGAGGCGTACGCCAGGCGGTACTCGCCCAGGATGTTGGCCCGCTCCAGAGGGGTCAGCCCGCTCCAGGCCCGGCCGTCGGGGGTGGCGCGGGTGCCGGCCTCGAACTGGGCGACCAGGGTGTCGATCGGACGGGCGGCGTCCGCCTCCGGGTCGTACCAGGAGTTGAAGATCTGCAGGAAGATCCACTGGGTCCACTTGTAGTACGCCGGGTCGATCGTCTCGACCGAGCGGCGCTGGTCGTGGCCCAGGCCCAGGCGGCGCAGCTGGCGCCGCATGTTCACGATGTTGGCCTCGGTGGAGACCCGCGGGTGGGTGCCGGTCTGGACGGCGTACTGCTCGGCGGGCAGGCCGAAGGCGTCGAAGCCCAGGGTGTGCAGGACGCTGTGGCCCGTCATGCGCTGGTGGCGGGCGTAGACGTCGGTGGCGATGAAGCCCAGCGGGTGCCCGACGTGCAGGCCGGCGCCCGACGGGTACGGGAACATGTCCATGATGAACTTCTTGGGGCGGGCCGCCGTCCCGGCGTCGCCGGCCAGGTCACCCTTCGGGTTCGGGGCCTCGTAGGTCCCGTTCGCCTCCCAGATGTCCTGCCAGCGTGCCTCGATGTCGGCGGCCAGCGCGGCCGTATAGCGGTGCGGCGCTGCGACCTCGGCAGCGGTGGTCGTCTCGCTCATCGTCCTCAAAGCTCCATCGATCGTCTCTGCCAGCGGAAACGCGCCAGTTCTCCGGCACGCCGGAAACAAAAAGACCCCTCGCACAGGAGGGGAAGCCGCGCCGATTCCGACGGGTTCTGTCAACCGTCGGTACTGATCAGCGCGGCCCGCTAAGCAGAAGGCGTACGGCACGCATGGCGTCAGGGTACCGCAGGGCGTGCGGGGCCCGCGCTGAGGATTACCCCACCACGGGCCCCGCACCCTGTTGCCGCGCCCTCCTGCCGCCGCACCACCGGGCGGCGGAGGCTGCGGCGCGCCCTGGCCTCAGGGGCGGTAGGAGCTCACATAGCCGGCGCCCGGGGTGCCCACGCCGGTGACGTCGTCGTAGCCGACCACCGCGCGCAGGGAGCTGTCCTTGCCCAGGCTGCGCAGCGAGGTCGTGGTGCCCTTGCTCGCGTCGGTGCCGTTGACGTAGTCGACACGGACGACCGCCAGGTCGCGGCCCGCGCCGAGCGGGTGGTCGGTGACGTCGTGGTAGGCGCCGGTGCCGTAGCGCTGGTAGATGCCGGGGTTGGCGAAGCCGACGGCGACGCCGTGCCGGGCCTGCTGGGCGAGCGCCTGGACGCCCGCGATCACGGGGGCGGCCAGTGAGGTGCCGCCGATGCGGTACTCGTCGTAGCCGGGCTTTCCGTCCGGCAGAGTCTGGGTCTGGCCGACCAGGAAGCCGGTGTTGGGGTCGGCGACCGCGGCGATGTCCGGCACGGTGCGCTTCGCGCCGCCGCCGTTCGCCTTCGCGAGTCCGTCGGGAACGACTCCGCGCTGGTAGAAGGGCTGCGCGACGGTCTTGCTGGTGCCGCCGCCGGCGCCGCCGTTGTAGGCGCCGGGGAAGCCGGTCCAGTCGTTGCCGTCCTTGGAGAGCACCGCCTTCCGGGTGCCCCAGCCGGTCTCCCACTGGTAGGCGTCGTGCTTGCCGACGGCCAGGGAGGTGCCGCCGACGGCGGTCACCCAGGCGGAGTTCGCGGGGGTGTCGACCTGCTTGGTGCCGGTGTTGTCGACCTCGTCACCGTTGTCGCCGGAGGAGAAGTAGAAGCCGATGCCCTGGACCGCGCCCTGCTGGAAAATCTGGTCGTAGGCGGCGGCCACGTCCGGGGTCTCGTTCGCCTCGATGTCGCCCCAGGAGTTGGAGACGATGTCGGCGAGGTGCCCGTCGACGATCTTGCCGAGGGAGTCGAGCAGATCGTCGTCCATGCAGGAGGCGCCGCCGACGTAGACGATGTCGGCGTCGGGGGCGACGGCGTGGACGGCCTCGACGTCGAGGGTCTCCTCGCCGTACCAGCCGGCCGCGCCGCACTCCTCGACGTGCGTGTAGTCCTCGGGGAGGACCTGGGAGAGCTGGCCCCGGCGGTAGCGGGGATCGCCGTTGCGGGCGGCGTAGGTGTCCGCGTCCTTGGCGATGGTCGGCGAGGCGTAGGCGTCGGTGATCGCGACGGTGACGTTCTTGCCGGTCCACTTCTTCGCCCCGTAGGCGGCGCGGAGCTGCTTGCCGGTGTAGCCCTTGACCGCGTACGGCGCCTTGTGCCCGTAGGCGGACGGCAGCGACGTGTCGGTACGGGAGCCGTAGTATGAGGAGAACGGGCCGGCGTTGCGGAAGACGCCCTCCGGCGGCGGCAGTTCGCTGGAGTGGTGCCTGGCCAGGCGCGGCGCGTTGTCCAGCCCGGTGACCGTCAGCACCGCACCGGCCAGGGAACCGGGCGCGGAGGCGGTGGCCGACGGGGCGTGGTAAGTGTGCCCGCCCTTGCGGTAGTTGTGCAGGTCGGTGGCGAAGGCGCGCTCGGCGGCGGCCGCGTCGCCCCTGACCGTCAGATAGCGGTTGGTGGTGCCGGTGACCTTCAGGCCGGACTTCTTCAGCCAGTCGGTCACCTGGGCTATCTGGTGGTGCGTGGCGCCGTAGCGGGCACGCACCTGCGCGGGGCTGAGGTATTTCCCGTACGTGGCGGAGTGCGGGTCGGACACGGCGCGGGCGTGGGCCGCGAGGCCCTTGGCGTCGCGGCCGGCCAGGTAGACGCGGGCGGTGACGGCCGTGGAGGCGGCGGTGGCGCCCTGGTCGGCCTGCCGGGTGGCCCATCCGGGCTTGGTGCCCTGCAGGGCGTGCCGGCCGCCGTCGTGGCCCGCGGCGTCGGCGGCGGGTGCGCCGAGCGCGAGCGCGCCGGCGACCAACGGCAGCGTCGCTGCCCAGGCCAGGCCGGCCCGGGCGCGCGGTGATCTGGTGCGGCTTGCTCTCATGTGACCCCCTGAGTGGCGAAGCGGTGCGCTGCGGGGTGCCGCGCTGCGCGGCGTGCCGGTGCGCGGCACCGCACGAGCGGTGGAGGCGTGAGATGTCACGCTCACGCGATGCGCCACTCTTTCGGTGAACCGTTCATGTCAGGGACATGCGATCACCAAGATGAGCCCAAGGAACGACAAGGACTGGTCAGGAATGGGCACGAAGCGGACGACCAACGCGTCATGACGGAAGCACCCCTGACCGGCCATCAGGGCGGACCCGGAGGAACTCCCCGCCGAGCACGACCCCCGGGGCACCCGGTCCGCACACGCACGACGAAGCAGGCCGCCCGTATCGGACGACCTGCTCCGTTCACTGTGGAGCTAAGGAGAATTGAACTCCTGACCTCCTGCATGCCATGCAGGCGCTCTACCAACTGAGCTATAGCCCCGTGTTCTGTTTTTCCGCCCGGTTCCCCGCTGCGGCATCGCCTACATTACACGGACCTCCCCGGCTTTCGCCAAATCGTTCTGCCGGGGCCCTCCGGTGCGACGCGCGGTACTGTCGGCGGCCTGTGCCCGATACGTCCTGGGGAGTCGTACGCCGTGACCGCGCTGGAGCTGGAGCAGTCCGCCGACGCCGGCGGCACCCGCCCCGGCGGCGGCCTCGTCCGCCGGCACCCGACCCTCGCGGCGGCCCTCGGCTGCCTGGTCTCCTTCGCCGTCTTCTGGACCGTGCAGCGCCTGCTGCACGTGACGATGATCGACCTCATGGTCTACCGCGCCGAGGGCTTCACCGTCCGCAACGGCGCGTCCCTCTACGACATGGTGGCGACCTCCGCGCACCTGCCCAACACCTACCCACCCTTCGCCGCCCTGCTGTTCACCCCGCTCACCCTGCTCGGCGTCCCAGAGATGCGCACCCTCGCCACCGCCGGCAACCTGCTGCTGCTCGTCGGCGTCGTCCACCTCTCGCTGCGGCTGGCCGGCCTGCCCCGGCGGCTGCCCCGGCCCGCCGCGGCCTTCGCGGTCTCCGCGCTGGTGGTGTGGTGCGAGCCGGTCTGGACGACGCTGCGCTACGGGCAGATCAACCTGCTGATCGCCGTGCTGGTGCTGTGGGACCTCACCCGCAGGGACAGCCGGCGGCTCGCGGGGACCGGCATCGGGATCGCGGCCGGCATCAAGCTCACCCCGGCGCTGTTCGCGGTGTTCCTCGCGCTGGCCGGCCTCGTGCGCGCCGGGCAGCTGCTCCGCTCCGGCTCGGGGCTCCGCGCCGCCTGGAACCCCTG
This sequence comes from Streptomyces sp. NPDC048612, assembly GCF_043199295.1. Classification (NCBI taxonomy): domain Bacteria; kingdom Bacillati; phylum Actinomycetota; class Actinomycetes; order Kitasatosporales; family Streptomycetaceae; genus Streptomyces; species Streptomyces sp. NPDC048612. The sequence goes on along the minus strand of NZ_JBICVV010000015.1, from coordinate 158,305 downwards.
GCTGCGGCAGGCCACCGTCGCCACCGCCACCTTCCTGGCCACCGCGCTGCTCTCCGCCCTCGTGCTGCCCCGTGACTCCTACCGCTTCTGGACCGAGACCGTGTACGCCGCCGACCGGGTCGGTGAGGTGGAGATCACCGCGAACCAGTCGCTGCGCGGTGTCCTCGCCCGGCTGCTGCACACCCACGACCCGGGCACCTCCTGGGCCGTGGCCGCCGGTCTGACCGGGGTGATCGGGCTGGCGCTGGCGGTCGGGGCGCTGCTGCGCGGGCAGCGCGCCTGGGCGGCCGTCGCCTGCGCGGCGACCGCGCTCCTGGTCAGCCCGATCTCGTGGTCCCACCACTGGGTGTGGTGCGTACCGATGCTGGTCCTGCTCGGCTCCGAGGCGCTGCACCGGAGCGGCACCGCGGCCCGCCGCCGGTGGGTGGCGACCGGCGCACTGGGGCTGCTCTTCTGCTCGTTCGCGCTGTGGTGGGTGCCGCACCGCTGGCACCAGCACGAGGAGCTGCACCAGAACGGCCTGCAGATGCTGCTCTCCGCCGGCTATCCGCTCGCCGGCCTCGCGCTGCTGGCGCTCACCGGGGCCCGGCTGTGGCGGCTCAGAGGGGTGGCACGGAGCGCCGCACGCCCGTCCGGCGACGCCGGCAGCGGTGGCTGAACCGTGCGCCCGCACGGCGGAATTGCACGGGAACGGTCCCCTCTCCGCCACAACGTCCGCTCCGCCGACGGAAGTTCCGCCCTGACCGGAGCCGTCAGAAACCGCCCGGAGTTGCCCGGAGTTGCCCCGAACCGTACGCGGCACACGCCCGCCTGAGGCGGCGTCAAGGGGAAGGCCGGCTCGTTCGCCGGCTCTTGGGGCGCGGCGGCCCGCTCAGGACGTGGCGAACGAGTAGAAACGCTTCAGCGTGCAGTGTTCGTCCAGCAGTCGCCCGTAGATCGGCTCCCCGTCGAGCTCCCGGTAGGTCTCGATGGGGTCGCCTTTTATGACCAGGGCGCGGGCGCATTCCTCGCACCAGTACTGGTAGTCCGTGTTGACGGGTTCCATGTCCCGGACGATCGGCGTACCGCTGCCGCACCAGTCACATTTCCTGCTGTGGGCGCCCATCCATCAGCTCCAACTGTGGCCGCAGGCCGTACAAACGAAGGAAACGCCCCCGTTGTCGCCCAGCACCTGCGCGACATGGGAGGAGCCGCACGAGGGGCACTGCAGGGCAGTGCCGTCGCTGCTGCACACGGGGCCGTCAACGGGGCAGGTGAAACGGAGCGCGTACTCCGGGAGCCAGTCATAGCCCTGCGCCTCGGCCACTTCGAGCAGGTCGTTGACCTCCTCGAGGATGCTCGTGGGCATCGCGATCTCTCCTCCCCTGCCGGCGCCGTCCGATTCTGCCACGGACCGGGGGCCGGGTCAGGCCCGCCTTTCGCGCCACCCTGGCCGACGACAGTTGCCCACCGCCACCCGGCGGGCGCCCCGTACGGGCCGGGGCGCCCGGCCCGTACGACAGCCCGTACAACGCAGAAGATCCCGCCTCCGCGAGGGAGACGGGATCATCCGGGTTGTGGAGCTAAGGAGAATTGAACTCCTGACCTCCTGCATGCCATGCAGGCGCTCTACCAACTGAGCTATAGCCCCGGGTCTTGTTCCGCTCCTCCGGGTTTCCCCCGGCGGCGCCGCGAACAAGAAGAACTTTAGCCTGCGACCTGCCCAGATGTGAAATCCGGTCGGCCGGGGCCGCCCGGCGGGCTCAGTCGTCGTCGCCGAGCACCGGCTCCGGCAGGGTGCCGGCGTTGTGTTCCATCAGGCGCCAGCCGCGCGCGCCCTCGCCCAGCACGGACCAGCAGCAGTTCGACAGACCGCCCAGGCCCTCCCAGTGGTGGGCCTCCAGGCCGAGCAGCCGCCCGATGGTGGTGCGGATCGTGCCGCCGTGGCTGACCACGACCAGGGTGCCGTTCTCGGGAAGCTTGTCGGCGTGGTTGAGGACGACCGGGGCGGCCCGGTCGGCGACCTCGGTCTCCAGCTCGCCGCCGCCGCGGCGCACCGGCTCCCCGCGCTTCCAGGCGGTGTACTGCTCGCCGTACTGCGCGAGGATCTCGTCGTGCGTCAGCCCCTGCCAGGAGCCCGCGTAGGTCTCCCGCAGGGCCGCGTCATGCGTCACCTCGAGCCGGGTGAGCGCGGCCAGCTCGCCCGCCGTCGCCGCGGCCCGGCGCAGGTCGGAGGCGACGATGGCGTCCGGGCTCAGGGCGGCGAGCAGCCGGGCGGCGCGCCGCGCCTGGGCGACGCCCGCCTCGGTCAGCTCGATGTCCGTCGAGCCCTGGAAACGGCGCTCCAGATTCCAGGCGGTCTGGCCGTGGCGCCAGAGGACGATGCGGCGACCCTGGCCGCTCTTGGTGGCGTTCAGAGCAGCTCACCGTCCTGTTCGCCGGCCGTGGCCTCGGCGTGCGCGGCGGCCTTGCCGCGGGTGGCCTTGGCCTCCTCGGGGAGGTCGATCTCGGGGCAGTCCTTCCACAGGCGCTCGAGCGCGTAGAAGACGCGCTCCTCGCTGTGCTGGACGTGCACCACGATGTCGACGTAGTCGAGCAGCACCCAGCGGGCCTCGCGGTCGCCCTCGCGGCGGACCGGCTTGGCGCCGAGGTCCTTGTTGAGGCGTTCCTCGATCTCGTCGACGATCGACTTGACCTGGCGGTCGCTGGGCGCCGAGGCCAGCAGGAAGGCGTCGGTGATCGAGAGGACGTCACTGACGTCGTACGCGATGATGTCGTGCGCGAGCTTGTCGGCGGCGGCCTGGGCGGCGGCGTTGATGAGCTCGATGGAGCGGTCCGTGGCGGTCACAAGCGGCTTTCCGGTTCGAGGGCAGCCTCTCCGGCCGGGCAGGGGCGCCGGCGCGCTGCGGAACCGCGGTGCGCGCCGCAGTCCCCATGGGCAACCGGATCGGCGGTCAGGTACCCCTCAAGGGTCTCACGGACCGCCGACACTCCCGGCTGTGTTTCCGGACCCACCGGCCGGTTCCGGTGTCCGGGCCGGTCAGCGCCGGGGCCGGGCCGCCGGGGACGCCGCCGGTGGCGGCCGGGAGCCCGGCGCGTCCGGCCCGTCAGCCCTTGTAGTCCCGCCCCAGCACCACGGTGATGTCGGCGTTCGAGGCGCCCTTGCCCTGCCGGACCGCACCGGCCGGCAGCCCCAGTGTCTTGGCGACCTCCGCCGCCTTCGTCTTCTGGGCGGCGTCCGCGTAGGTGATCCGGGACGCGGCGGCCGCACCGGCGGCGCCGTCGTCGACGAAGGTGTAGCCGCCGTTGAGCAGCGCCACCTGCGCCTTGCCGGTGGCGGCCCGGTTGCCGGTGGCGTTACGGACCGCGACCCGGGCGGTCGCGTCGGGGGTGGTCTTCTTGACCGTGCCGCCGAGCACGTCCTTGACCACGCGTGCCGAGGTGGTCGGGCTGAGCGTCCCGTTCGCCTGCACGGGCAGCAGGGTGGTCCGGTAGGCGCCGGTCTTCGCCAGCTCCGCCCGCTGCGCCAGCGAGCTGCCCAGCTGGGCCTCGGTGAGCGGCGGGTCCAGCACCTGGAGCAGGGTCTTCACCGTGGTGGTGGCGCCGTCGGCGTCGCTGGAGACCTTCTTCAGGGTCGCCTGCATGACCTGGCCGAACCGCTGGAGCTGCTTGGTCTGGGGCTCGCCCGGCCCCAGGTAGGTGGCGTAGGCGACGGCGGCCTGTCCGCTGAGGTCCTGGGCGCTGCCCTGTTTGACGACCGGGGAGGCGCCCTTCTTGGCGCCGGGGACGGTGGCGTCGGTGTCGAGGGTGATCCCGCCGACCGTCTCGACCAGGTTCTCCAGGTACGGGGTGTCCAGCCGCCAGCTGGCCTTGAGGTCGGCACCCAGGAGGCTGTTGAGGGAGTCCCGGGTCGGCTCGGTGCCCTCGTCCTTGACGGACTTGCCGAGCGTCGTGGTGGTGCCGTCGTCCTTGGAGACGAGGAGGCTGTTGGGCAGCAGGACGGTGGTGCCCTTGTCGGTGGTCTCGTTGTCCACCAGCAGCGCCGTCGAGCTGTTCCCCGACGTGGTGTCCCGCAGATGGACGACGAGGACGTCGCGCTTCTGCCCGGCGCCCGCGGCGGCCGCATCAGCCCCCGGAGCGGCCACGCCCGGCAGCTTGCCCGCCCACCAGAGATAGCCGACACCGCCGGCGGCCAGCAGGGCCAGCACCACCGACAGCGCGACGATCCGGCTGCGGCCGCGCCGCTTGGCCTCCTCGCGCCGCTCGGTGCGGCTCTCGGTGAACTTCAGCCAGTCGATGACGTCTTCGGAGTCCTCGTCCGGCTCCTCTATGAAGGAGAACTGCTCGGTGCGGTACTCGGGACCGCCGTCGGCGGGCGCGGCGGGACGGCCCGCGGCGTCCGGCCCGTCGGTGTCGTCGGGGGCGCGGCGCTGCGCCGGCGGCCGGGGCGGGCCGTCCTGGCGCTGCGGTGCGGGCTCCTCGTAACGGGACGGCTCCCCGTAGGGCTGCTCGTACGGGGACTGCTGGGCCTGCTGCGGAATCCAGTCCTGCTGGTGCTGCGGGTCCTGCTGGGCGGGGCCGTACGGGTCGTACTGCTGCGGATAGCCGGGCTGTGCCGGTGCCTGCCCGCTCCCGTAGGCGTCGTAGCCGTACTCCTGCTGCGCCTGGTAGGGCGGCCGGCCGGCCTGGTGGTCCTGGGCGGTCTGGCCGCCGTAGGGGTCGTAGCCCTGGTAGGCGGTGGCGGCGGCCTGCTGCCCGTACGGGTCGTAGTGCTGCTCGTACGACGGCTGTGCGGCGTCGTGGTACACCGGCTGCCCGTAGGCGTCGTAGGTGTAGCCCGACTGCTGCCCGTGCCGCTCCTGGGCATACGGGTCGTGGGCATACGGGTCCTGCGGCCCGTACGCGTCCTGTCGGTCGCTCACCGGTGCCCCTTTCCGTCAGCCCCGTCAGCGGTCGTTGCGGTACAGCTCTTTTTTGTCGATGTAGCGCACCACACCGTCCGGCACCAGGTACCAGACCGGTTCCCCCTGGGCGACGCGCGCCCGGCAGTCGGTCGAGGAGATGGCCAGCGCCGGCACCTCGACCAGGGACACCGCTCCCTCGGGCAGCCCGGGGTCCGCGAGGACGTGGCCGGGCCTGGTCACCCCGATGAAGTGGGCGAGTGACACCAGCTCCGCGGCATCGTGCCAGGTCAGGATCTGGCTGAGCGCGTCGGCACCGGTGATGAAGAACAGATCCGCGTCACGGTGCTCGGTCCGCAGATCACGCAGCGTGTCTATCGTGTACGTCTTGCCGCCGCGGTCGATGTCGATCCGGCTGACGGAGAACTGCGGGTTCGACGCGGTCGCGATGACCGTCATCAGATACCGGTCCTCGGCCGGGGACACCGTCTTGTGGCTCTTCTGCCACGGCTGTCCCGTCGGCACGAAGATGACCTCGTCGAGGTGGAACTGGCTGGCCACCTCGCTGGCGGCGACCAGGTGTCCGTGGTGGATCGGGTCGAACGTCCCGCCCATCACTCCGAGTCGCCGCTTCACGGGCCCTGTGTGCTCTCCCATGCGTGCAGACCCTACTGGGCGCCGCGCGATGCCGGGGGCCGGGTGCCGGGGCTCAGCGGTCCCGGTTGAAACGGGTGGTGATCCAGAGCAGGAGGAGCAGGATAAAAAGGGCGCCGCCGCCGGTCACGAAGGGGCTGAGGCTGGCGTGACCGCCCTCGTGCCCGGGTTCGGCGGCGAGGGTGGCCAGGGACTGTGCGGTGGTGTGCAGGCTCATCGTCGGCAGGACCAATCCGGGCTGGGGTCGGGCGGAGACTTCCACCACATCGTAAGCGGCGGCTCACCGTGGGCCCACGGCGACTCCGTCCGGACCCGCCCCGCGGCGGCCGGCGGAGGGTCAGTCCCGGCCGTAGCCGCGCAGCAGGAACCAGGCGAGCAGGGCGGCGCCCACCACTCCGCCGATGATCACCGTGCGCAGAATCCATCCGGGTCCGGCGTCCCTGGCGGTCTCCTGGGCCGCGGCGAGCAGCAGGTTCGGATACGGCATGACGAGGCGCTCCTCTGGTACGGCCGGGTGGTCATGTGTCCGGGCCCGTGCGGGTATTGGTGCGATCGCCAGCGTACGCCCGAGCATCCATTCGTCTGTCGGTGGCGTCCTCTAGTCTGAACGCACGCAGTCGAACAGGGGGAGGCCCCAATGACGGAGAGCCCAGGCGGCAGCGCAAACGTACCGAGCCGGGACCGGCGGCGGTTCCCCGGCATCTCGTCGCGGGCGTACGAGCACCCGGCGGACCGCTCGGCGCTGGTGGCGCTGCGCAAGCTGAGCGGGTTCGACACCGTCTTCAAGACGCTCAGCGGCTTGTTGCCGGAGCGCAGCCTGCGGCTGCTGTTCCTGTCGGACTCGGTACGGGTGAGCGACCAGCAGTTCGCGCACCTCAACGCCATGTTGCGCGATGCCTGCTACATCCTGGACCTGGAGAAGGTCCCGCCGATGTATGTGAACCAGGACCCGCAGCCCAACGCCATGTGCATCGGTCTCGACGAGCCGATCATCGTGGTGACGACCGGCCTGGTCGAGCTGCTGGACGAGGAGGAGATGCGGGCGGTCGTCGGCCACGAGGTCGGCCACGCACTGTCCGGTCACGCGGTGTACCGCACGATCCTGCTGTTCCTGACGAACCTGGCGACGAAGGTCGCCTGGATTCCTCTGGGCAACGTCGCGATCATGGCGATCGTGACGGCACTGCGCGAGTGGTTCCGCAAGTCGGAGCTGTCGGCCGACCGCGCCGGGCTGCTGGTCGGACAGGATCTGCAGGCCTCGATGCGCGGTCTGATGAAGCTGGCCGGCGGCAATCACCTCCACGAGATGAATGTCGACGCCTTCCTGAAGCAGGCGGACGAGTACGAGTCGGGCGGCGATCTGCGCGACTCCGTGCTGAAGATCCTCAACCTGCTGCCGCGCAGCCACCCGTTCACCACCGTGCGGGCGGCCGAGCTCAAGAAGTGGGCGGCCGGCCGCGACTACCAGCGGATCATGGACGGCCACTACCCGCGCCGGGACGAGGACAAGGACACCTCGGTCTCCGACTCGTTCCGGGACTCCGCCGCCCACTACGCCGACTCGATGCGCAACAGCAAGGACCCGCTGATGGGCCTGGTGCGCGACATCGCGGGCGGCGCGGGCGACCTGGGCGGCAAGCTGCGCGACACGGTCTTCCGCGGCGGCTCGCGTCCCGACGGCCAGGGCGGCGCCAACGGAAGCGGCGGAACGGGCTCCTAGGGGTCGCCCCGGGACTCTTCCTAGCGCATCGGACGGCTCGGCTTCGGCTGGGCGGAGGGTGCCAGCTCGCCGCAGAGGGAGGGGTTGACGCGGTCCCTGGCGTAGGGGTCGGTGCCCGAGGGCCGGTCACTGCCGGCGTGCTGTCCCGCGAACAGCGGGCGCAGCGCGTCGGCCGGCTTCGAGGAGCAGGCCAGCGGCCCCGCCTGCAGGCTGCTCTGCAGCACCTCCAGGCGGTGGTCGCTGAGGTTCTCGCGGGTCAGCCGGAAGTGCACCTCACGGCGGACGGTGACCAGCGAGGCGGCGCCCGCCGTCGGCTTGCCGCCGTCCGCGTGCGGTGCGCCGGGCGCGGGCCGCACCGCGTAGACGAAGGTGTAGTCGGCGGTCACATCGAGGGCGTCCGGGCTCAACTCCGAGGCGGCCAGTGTGCCGTTGACCCGTACGTCCCGGTCGGCGAGCCGGGTCTGGCGCGGGTCGAAGCGGATCAGCCAGCCGGTCGCGGCGTCGTGGCCGTTGTCGTCCGGGTGCGCCATGCTCCGGTCGAACTGGTCGAGTTGGCGGGTGTCGAGCAGCAGCCGCACCGGCCGTACGGAGCCGCCGGTGAGGGTGTCCGGGTCCAGCGAGGAGCGGACGAGGTAGTCCTTCGCGATGGTCAGCGCGGAGACGATCTGCCCGTCGGAGAAGTGCTCGGTGCGGGTGACGGCGGGCAGGTTCACGCCCTCCGCGCCGAGCCGGTAGTTCGCCGCGGGGCTGTGTGCGAAGAGGTCGTCCGGGGTCGCGCCCGGCACCTTCCCGGCCGGCGCCAGCGGCACCACGGCGGACCGCAGCGCCTGCGCCCGGACCGTCTCCGGCGTCTTGTACGGGTGCCGTACGCCCATGTAGACGGCGGTGCCGAAGGCGAGCACGATCAGCAGCACCAGCAGGATGGCCTGCCGGGAGCCGCCGAGGCGCCGCCAGGCGTGCCGGGTCTTGACGGCGGGCGAGTGGTGCTCGCCGAGCCGCTCGTCCGCGGAGAATTCCTGCAGCCGCGCAGCCCGAACAAACGATTCGTCGAAGACGACGGATCGGTATTCGTCCTCACCGCCTCCCGGGGCGCCGTTGGGCGTCCCTTCCGGAGGGTCACCAGGCCCGGTCATACAACAAGAGTAGGTCTGCCGGGGCGAACGTAAACGCGGGGGCGCCGGGCAACTTCACCGGGCAATACGGTTTCAGGCGTCCGATTTGCGGGAAGTGTGCCGCGCCGTCAGTGCTGCCTGGGCACCGCCGAGAACGAGGGCCGCGGAGCCTCCGCGGAGGGCGGCGACGGGAGGCCGGGGCGCGCCGTACGGGCCCCGTCCGGACCGCCCGTGACCGGGGCGTCCACGCCGCTGGAGGCGGGTGCCGGAGCCGGGTTCTGGGGTCGCCCGGAGGAGCCCCGGTAGACGGCGCTGAAGGCCAGCGCGACCAGTCCGATCCCCATCACCACGGCCAGCACCCAGGCGACCGGCCGGTGCCAGCGGGTGCCGCCGCGGTACGGACGCAGCGCTCCGCCGTAGGGGCCATACGGGTCATGCGGCGGATAGTCGCCGTACTCCCCGTCGTCGTACTCTCCGTAATCGGCGTAGCCGTCGTAGTCGTCGGGCTCACGGCCGCGGCGACGGCGGCGGGGGCCGGTCTCGTCCACGTCGTCGCCGTCGGGGCCGAAGCCGGGTCCGGAGCGGGCCGCCTCGGCCTCCGCGCGTGCCTCGGCGGCGGCCAGCATCCGCTCGACCGCCGAGGGCTCGTGAATACGGGCGGACCGGACGAATTCCTCGTCGAAGACCACGGAGGCGAATTCTTCGTCCGCCTTTCCGTGGCTCCCGTGGTGGTGCTCGTCGGGCTCTTCACCGTCCGGGAACGGCTTGCCCCCCACGTCGTCCGGCACCCGTCCAGGTTAGCCCCGGCCGGTCGTTTTGGGCAGGGAGAACGGGGAATCCGGGGGACCTTCAGCGGGTGTGGCCGTCGCCCGTGACGATGTACTTCGTGGACGTCAGTTCCGGCAGTCCCATGGGGCCGCGGGCGTGCAGCTTCTGCGTCGAGATGCCGATCTCCGCACCGAAGCCGAACTCGCCGCCGTCGGTGAAACGGGTGGAGGCGTTGACCGCGACGGTGGTGGAATCGACCAACTGGGTGAAACGGCGGGCGGCGGCCTGCGAGGTGGTGACGATGGCCTCGGTGTGGCCGGAGGTCCAGCGCCGGATGTGCGCCACCGCCGCGTCCAGGTCGGGCACCACGGCGGCCGCGATGTCGTACGAGAGGTACTCCGTCGCCCAGTCCTCGTCGGTGGCGGGGGCCACCAGTCCGGGGCCGGCCTGCTGCCAGGCGGCGTCGCCGTGCACGATCACACCGGCCTGGGTCAGCGCCTCCAGGGCGCGCGGCAGGAACTTCTCGGCGATCCCGGCGTGCACCAGCACCGTCTCGGCGGAGTTGCAGACGCTGGGCCGCTGGGCCTTGGAGTTGACGAGGATGTCGACGGCCATGTCGAGGTCGGCGGCCTCGTCGACGTAGACGTGGCAGTTGCCGGTGCCGGTCTCGATCACCGGGACGGTGGACTCCTCGACGACCGTACGGATCAGCGAGGCGCCGCCGCGCGGGATCAGCACATCGACCAGACCGCGGGCACGCATCAGCTCGCGCACCGAGTCGCGGCTCTCCCCCGGCACCAGCTGCACCGCGTCGGCGGGCAGCCCGGCGCTCTGGACGGCGTCGCGCAGCACCTCCACCAGGGCGCTGTTGGAGGCGTACGCGGACGACGAGCCGCGCAGCAGCACGGCGTTGCCGGACTTCAGGCACAGGGCCGCGGCGTCCACCGTCACATTGGGCCGGGCCTCGTAGATGATCCCGATCACGCCGAGCGGGACCCGGACCTGCCGTAGGTCGAGGCCGTTGGGCAGGGTCGAGCCGCGCACGACCTCGCCGACCGGGTCGGGCAGCGCCACGACCTGGCGGACGTCGGCGGCGATGGCCGCGATCCGCTCGGGGGTGAGGGTGAGCCGGTCCACGATCGACTCGGCGGTGCCGGCCGCCCGCGCCTTGGCGGTGTCCTGGGCGTTGGCGGTGACGATCGCGTCGGTCCGCTCCACCAGGGCGTCGGCGATGGCGAGCAGCGCTGCGTCACGGGCCGTACGCGGCAGTGGCGCCAGGACGGCGGCTGCCTCCCGCGCGCGGCGGGCGGTCTCGAGGACGGGCGAGGAGTGCGGTGCGCTGCTGGTCATGGCCGCAGCCTAGCGGGGTGGCGGGGCGTGGCCACGCCATATCTCACAGCGCGGGACGCGGACGGCCGGTGGTCAGAACGGGTGGACGCCGATCGGGGAGGCCGGCGGCGGACCGTAGCCCTCCGCGAGGCGCTGGTGGTAGGTCCCGCGGTCGATGACCTCCAGGCCGACGATCTCCCAGGGCGGCAGCTTGGCCGTCGAGCGGTGCTCGCCCCACAGTCGCAGGGCGACCGCCGCGGCGTCGTGCAGGTCCCGCGCCTCCTCCCAGTAGCGGATCTCGGCGTGGTCGTTGGCGTAGCGGCTGGTCAGCAGGAACGGATGGTCGTGGGCGAGCTGCTCCAGGGCCCGCCGGACCTCCTTCAGCGGGGCCTCGGCGCCCGCGACGCTGAGGGTGATGTGCCACAGGCGGGACACCTCCCGGCGGCCGCCCTCCGGGGCGGGCCTGTCGGCGCCGTCACGCTCCGCGGCCGGTGCGTCCGGCCGGCCGGTGTCCTCGCCGGTTCCGACGCTGGTCAGGGTGCGCTCCGCCGTCCCTCGGGGCGGTGACCCCGGTCGCCCTCGTCTCACCGGCGGCCTCCTGTGATGAGAATCGCTCCGTCCCGGGGGCGCGGAGCCGTCGTACATCGGCGGGTGCGCGTGCGCGCTGCGGGCGCCGCTCCCCTCCGGCGTCCCGCAACAAAGTTGACCAGCCCGCGGCCCGTCGCGGGGGCGTTTTCACCAAGGTCCCCATGGAAAGGCCGGTCCGTGCACCGGGACGGTGGGGCGGTTTTCGGCCGCCGCGGGGCACGGCCGTGGACGGCCGTCAGTGATGCAGCAGCACCAGGTCGTCGCGGTGCACGACCTCCCGCTCATAGGCGGGGCCCAGCTCGCGGGCGAGATCGCGGGTCGAACGGCCAATCAAACGGGGGATTTCCCTGGCATCGAAATTGACCAGGCCACGGGCGACCGCGTGGCCCCCGCCGTCCCGCAGCTCCACCGGGTCACCGGCGGAGAACTCGCCCTCCACTGCGGCGATCCCGGCGGGCAGCAGCGAGGAGCGGCGCTCCACGACGGCCCGCACCGCCCCGTCGTCCAGCACGAGCGCCCCGCGCGGTGTGGAGGCGTGGGCGAGCCACAGCAGCCGGTCGGCGGAGCGGCGGCCGGTGCGCAGGAAGTGGGTGCCGGTCGAGCCGCCGGCCAGCGCCTCGGCGGCGTGCACGGCGGAGGTCAGGACGACCGGGATGCCGGCCGCGGCCGCGATCCGGGCCGCCTCGACCTTGGTGACCATGCCGCCGGTGCCGACGCCGGCCTTGCCGGCGCTGCCGATGGAGACGCCCGCCAGGTCCTCCGGCCCGCCGACCTCGGCTATCCGGGAGGTGCCGGGGGTGGCCGGATCGCCGTCGTAGAGGCCGTCCACGTCGGAGAGCAGGATCAGCAGGTCGGCGCGGACGAGATGGGCGACCAGGGCCGCCAGTCGGTCGTTGTCGCCGAAGCGGATCTCGTCGGTGGCGACGGTGTCGTTCTCGTTCACGATCGGTACCGCGCCCATGGCCAGCAGCTGGTCGAGGGTCCGGTAGGCGTTGCGGTAGTGGGCCCGGCGGCTGGTGTCGTCGGAGGTCAGCAGGACCTGGCCGACGCGGCGGCCGTAGCGGGCGAAGGAGGCGGTGTAGCGGGCGACCAGCAGGCCCTGGCCGACGCTGGCGGCGGCCTGCTGCCGGGCCAGGTCACGGGGCCTCTTGTCGAGTCCCAGGGGCGCCAGACCGGCCGCGATGGCGCCGGAGGAGACCAGCACGATCTCCTTGTCCTGGTGCTTGGCCAGCACGTTCACCAGCGCGTCGACCCGGTCCGCGTCCAGTCCCCCCGCGGCCGTGGTCAGCGAGGACGAGCCGACCTTCACCACGATCCGGCGGGCGTCCTTCACGTCCTGCCTTGCGCCTGCCACCTGCGTACCCCTGTGTTCGCCGTTCCCACCGCCGCACGGGGAGCGCTGTTCGCCCCGCACCACGGCCCTACGGGCGCAATCTACGGCAGTACGGACCACGGGCGCTCCGTGATATCGCCTGGCGGACGCCGCGTGAGACCCGCCACGCCGGTTCACGGGCACGCGGAAGCGACCCGCACAATGGAGGCCGCGTCCCCCGTTCGCCCCCGTACCCACGAGGTTTCCCTAAGAGGGAAGCCGGGGCCGGCGGGTTGCGTTCGATTGATCCGCTTTCGCGGTGATGAGAGCCACAGCAGATTGTCACCGGGGCCAACAAGGTCATACGGTCGGGTGTCCATCGGTCCCGTATCGCCGCTCCGGCGGCGTCGCAGCGCGGGACCCGGCCGCCCCCCTCGGCCTCCCTCTGACCTTTCGTGCTGCCAGGAGCCCTCCCCCGTGCCTTCCGCCGGAATCGTCCCCCGCCGAGCCGTACAGCTCGCGGCCCTCTTCGCGATGATGGTCGCCTTCACCGCGCAGCTCCTCGGAGCGCTGCTGCCCGTCATCCCGCTGTTCATCGCCGCATCCGTGGTCAACCTGGGTCTCGACCTGGTCCTCCAGCACAAGCAGCCCGGCCTGCTCGCGGTGCTCGGCCGGATTCGGTTCGACGTCACGGTGCGCCAGTTGCTGCGCGACATGCTGATACTGGTCGGCCTGCTGCACATCGACGGCATCAACCCGCTGGAGGAGCAGGCGCCGCTCACCATCACGCTGCTCCTCTTCTACGGCACCCACTTCGTGTGCCAGGCGGTCGCGGTGCTGGTCCGCCGGACCCGCAGCATGCCGTTCGTCACCCGCAACATCGACGCGAGCGCGCTGCGCCTGTGCGACGCGCCGCCGCGCATCCTCTCCCGCCAGACGGGCCGCCGTCTGCTGCGCTTCTCGGTGCCGACCACCACCGGCATGATGCTCACCGCGATCACCACCGACGCGTACTGGGGCGGCATCGGCCTCGCCGTCTCCCTGGCCCTGTCCGCCGGCGGCACCCTCTACCTGGGCACCTGGCTGCTGCCCAAGCACCGGGTGGCCAGTGAGAAGCAGGCGCTGGAGTGGCTGGACAACTGGCTGGCGGAGTACCGCCCGACGGTCGGTATGTACTTCTCCGGCGGCGCCTCCTCCGCCTACCAGGCCAACATGTGGCTGAGCACCCTCGCCGACCTGGACGGCAACCCGATCATCGTGCTGCGCGAGCGCTTCATGGTGCAGAAGATCGAGGCCACCGACATCCCGATCGTGTGCATCCCGAAGGTCGCCAACCTGATGCGCCTGGAGCACTCCGCGCTCAAGGTGCTGCTGCACCCGGCGAACTCCGGCAAGACCTCGCAGATCCTGCGCATCCCGTCCATCAAGCACGCCTTCATCAACCACGGCGAGAGCGACAAGCTGTCCTCCTGCAACCCGTACGCGAAGGCGTACGACGAGGTCTGGGTGGCGGGCCCGGCGGCCCGTGACCGCTACCAGCTCGCCGACATCGGCGTCGAGGACAAGGACGTCATCGAGGTCGGCCGCCCGCAACTGGCGCCGATCCGGCCGCAGTCGGGCGCCCCGGCCGGCCGGCTGACGACCGTGCTGTACGCCCCGACCTGGGAGGGCTGGGACGGCAACCCGGGCAACACCTCGGTGATCCTGGCGGGCGAGAACATCGTCCGCGAGCTGCTCGCCGACGAGAACGTGCGGCTGCTGTACAAGCCGCACCCGATGACCGGTTCCGTGGACCCGCGTGCGGGCGCCGCCAACACCCGCATCCAGGCGATGATCAACGAGGCGAACGCCCGGCGCGGTGGAGAGCGGCCCGGCGCGGAGGCCGCCGCCGAACTGGCCCGCCGTACCGAGGAGCTGAACGCGCTGACCACCTCCGCGTTCCGCAAGAGCGCGGACGAGCTGGAGCGGATGCGGCTGCAGGGCACCCCGCAGGAGGGCCGCGCCGCCGCCGTCGCGGCGGCCGTCACCGCCTGGGAGGAGGCGTACTGGAACTCCTTCCCGGAGTGGGAGCACCGCGTCATCACCACCGCCCGCCCCGGCATCTTCAGCTGCTTCAACCAGGCCGACGTACTGGTCAGCGATGTCTCCAGCGTCGTCTCCGACTACCTGACGAGCGAGAAGCCGTACGCGGTCGCCAACACCTCGGGGATGAGCGAGGACGACTTCCGGGCGAACTTCCCGACCGTGCGGGCGGCGACGATCCTCACGCCGGACGCGGCACAGGTCGCCGGTCTCCTCGACGCGGTCCGCGACCCGGAGCAGGACACCCTGGCCGCGGAGCGGGCCGAGCTGAAGGAGCACCTGCTGGGCCCCTCGGACCCGCCGTCGTCGGTCCGCTTCAACCAGGCCGCGCTGGCGCTGGGCACCAAGGCCGACGAGCGCCGCGTCCGGATGGAGAACCGGCTGTCCGGTATCCCCGGCCAGCGCTCGCAGGAGGACGCGGACACCGCCGAAACGGCCGGGGACCCGGCCAACGGCACCACGGACGCCACCGCCGGCGTCTGAGCCCGCAGCGGGCCGCCACAGCGGCACACACACGGGGAAGGCCCCGGGAGGATCTCCTCCCGGGGCCTTCCCCGTTTCCGTACCGCGTTGTCCGTACCGCCGGGCGGCCCCGGCGGCGCGGCCTCAGAAGGGCTTGAAGCGCTCGTACTCCTCGGCGGCCTCGTCCCGCTCCGCGTCGCGGTCCCGGCGGCGCTGGGCGGCCGGGCGGGGCGCCTCCAGACGGTGGTCCTCACCGCGGCGGCCGAGCATCTCCGCACCGGCTGCCATGGTCGGCTCCCAGTCGAAGACGACCGCGTTGTCCTCGGGGCCGATCGCCACGCCGTCCATGGCGCGGGCGCCCGCCTTGAGCAGCGCGTCCTCGACACCGAGGCGGTTGAGCCGGTCAGCGAGGTAGCCGACGGCCTCGTCGTTGTTGAAGTCGGTCTGGTGCACCCAGCGTTCGGGCTTCTCGCCGCGGACGCGGTAGAAGCCCTCGCCCTCCTGCGTCACCGTGAAGCCGGCGTCGTCCACGGCCTGCGGCCGGATCACGATCCGGGTGGCCTCCTGGACCGGCTTGGCGGCGCGGGCCTTCGCGACGATGTCGGCGAGGGCGTACGACAGCTCCTTGAGGCCCTGGTGGGCGACGGCCGAGACCTCGAAGACGCGGTAGCCGCGCTCCTCCAGGTCGGGGCGGATCATGTCGGCGAGGTCCTGGCCGTCGGGGATGTCGACCTTGTTGAGGACGACCACCCGCGGCCGGTTCTCCAGGCCGCCGTACTGGCCCAGTTCCGCCTCGATGGCGTCCAGGTCGGAGACCGGGTCACGGTCCGACTCCAGGGTCGCGGTGTCGAGCACGTGCACCAGCACCTCGCAGCGCTCGACGTGGCGCAGGAACTCCAGGCCCAGGCCCTTGCCCTGGCTGGCGCCCGGGATGAGCCCCGGCACGTCGGCGATGGTGTAGACGGTCGAACCGCTGGTCACCACACCGAGGTTGGGCACCAGCGTCGTGAAGGGGTAGTCCGCGATCTTCGGCTTGGCGGCGGAGAGCACCGAGATCAGCGAGGACTTGCCGGCGCTCGGGTAGCCGACCAGCGCCACGTCGGCGACGGTCTTCAGCTCCAGCACGATGTCGCGGCCCTCGCCGGGCTCGCCGAGCAGCGCGAAGCCGGGGGCCTTGCGGCGGGCGGAGGCGAGCGCGGCGTTGCCGAGGCCGCCCCGGCCGCCCTGGCCCGCGACGAAGGTGGTGCCCCGGCCGACCATGTCGGCGAGGACCTCGCCGTTCCCGTCGAGCACGACCGTGCCGTCCGGGACGGGCAGGACCAGGTCCTGGCCGTTCTTGCCCTCACGGTTGTCGCCGGCGCCGGGCTGGCCGTTGGTGGCCTTGCGGTGCGGGTGGTGGTGGTAGTCGAGGAGGGTGGTGACGTCCGGGTCGACGACCAGGATCACATCGCCGCCACGGCCGCCGTTGCCGCCGTCCGGGCCGCCGAGCGGCTTGAACTTCTCACGGTGAACGGAGGCACAGCCGTGGCCTCCGCTACCCGCGGCGACGTGCAGCTCGACGCGGTCCACGAAGGTGGTCATGGTGGGGGTGCCTCCAGATAACTGCGGGGTGTCGCGGCCGGGCGCGGGGGCGCCGTACCGCGGATGTCTCTCTTACTGCGGTGTTTCTCTGACAACGCCCAAGGGCGGACCGGCCTTCCCGCTCTCGCGGGAAAGGCGGTCCGCCCTCGGAATGCTGCGATGCGTGGAACTACGTCCGGGCCGGAATTATTCGGCGACCGGGACGATGTTCACGACCTTGCGGCCACGGTGGGTGCCGAACTGCACCGCACCGGCAGCAAGGGCGAACAGGGTGTCGTCGCCACCGCGGCCGACGCCCGTGCCCGGGTGGAAGTGGGTGCCACGCTGGCGGACCAGGATCTCACCGGCGAGGACGGCCTGACCGCCGAAGCGCTTCACGCCGAGCCGCTGAGCATTGGAATCGCGACCGTTCCGAGTGGACGATGCGCCCTTCTTATGTGCCATGTCTCCTCAGTCCCTTACTTCGCCGGAGCGTCGATGCCGGTGATCTTCAGCGCCGTGTGGAGCTGGCGGTGGCCGATCCGCTTCTTGTAACCGGTCTTGTTCTTGTACTTCTGAATCCGGATCTTGTCGCCCTTGTGGTGGTCCACGACCTCACCCTGGACCTTCACGCCGGCCAGGACCCACGGGTCGCTGGTGACGGAGTCGCCGTCAACGACCAGCAGCGTGGAGAGCTCGACGGTGTCGCCGACCTTGCTGGTGGAAATGCGGTCAACCTCGATGACGTCGCCAACAGCAACCTTCTGCTGGCGCCCGCCGGTGCGCACGATCGCGTACACGCGGAACTCTCTTTCGCTAGAAACGGGTCCTCTGATGCCAGCCGCTCACACGGGCGCGGGATGGGGCCCGTGAAATCCGAGTGGATGAGCGGCCTCCCTCGGCGGACCGAGAGGTGTTTGCTCAGGGGTTTGGTGTCTTAGACACCGACGGTCAAGGTTACGGGGCCTTGACCAGGGGGTCAAACCGGCCCCGGACCACCTGGGTCCGGGGCGCGGCCTGCGTGCTCGGTCCTCCGTGGAGGAGAGCCCGGTGCGCGCACCGGGCTCCGCGGGTGCGGCTTACGCCGCGCCCTCCGCCTGTGCCACCGCGGGCTCCTCGGCGGCAGCGGTCTTCTTGGCCGCCGCCTTCTTCGTCGTCGCCTTCTTCGTGGTGGTCTTCTTCGCCGTGGCCTTCTTGGCGGTGGTGGTCTTCTTCGCCGCCGCCTTCTTGGCCGTGGTCTTCTTCGCCGTGGTCTTCTTGGCCGCGGCCTTCTTCGTGGTCGCCTTCTTCGCGGTCTTCTTGGCCGCGGGCTCCTCCGCTCCGGCCTCGGCCTCCTCGGCCGGCGCCGGCTCGGTGGCCGGCTCCGCCGCCGGGGCGGTGATCACGACGGTCGCCGCGGAGTCGTCGGAGACCTCCGGGGCGGTCACCCGGCGGGTCACCCGGCGGCGCGGACGGGCCGGCGCGGGCTCCGGCTCCGCGGCCGGCGCCTCGGCGGCCGGCTCCGGGGCGGGCTCCGGCTCCGGTGCCGAAACCGGCTCGGCGGGCACCACGATCTCGGCGGCCTCCTCGGTCGCCTTGGGGGCACCGGCCGGCGCGGACACCTTCCGGCTCGCCCGGCGGCGGCCACGGCCCCGCCCGGCTGCCGCCTCGGCCTCGGCCGGGCTGCTGAACCACTCGTCGGCCTCGGCCACCGCGGGCTGCAGCTCGGCCTCCGTCACGGTGACGGGCTCCAGCTCCGGCGCGGTCTCCGGCGCCGGCTGGGCCGCCTCGGCCTCCTGGACCTGCGGCTCGGACGGTGCGCCCTTGCCCTTCTTCTTGCGCTTGCCACCGCCGCCGGCCGCCGTCGGCTGGTCCATGTGGACGATCACGCCACGGCTGTTGCAGTGCACACACGGCTCGGAGAAGGACTCCAGCAGGCCCTGGCCGACCCGCTTACGGGTCATCTGGACCAGGCCCAGCGAGGTGACCTCGGCGACCTGGTGCTTGGTCCGGTCCCGGCCCAGGCACTCCAGCAGACGCCGCAGCACCAGATCCCGGTTGGACTCCAGCACCATGTCGATGAAGTCGATCACGATGATGCCGCCCAGGTCGCGCAGCCGCAGCTGGCGCACGATCTCCTCGGCCGCCTCCAGGTTGTTCCTGGTGACCGTCTCCTCCAGGTTGCCGCCCTGGCCGGTGAACTTGCCGGTGTTGACGTCGACCACGACCATCGCCTCGGTCCGGTCGATCACCAGCGAACCGCCGCTGGGCAGCCAGACCTTGCGGTCCAGCGCCTTCATCAGCTGCTCGTCGATGCGGTACGTCGCGAAGACGTCGACGTCCGAGGTCCACTTCTGGAGCCGGTCGACGAGGTCCGGGGCGACGTGCCCGACATAGCCGTGGATGGTCTCCCAGGCGTCGTCACCGCTGACGATGACCTTGGAGAAGTCCTCGTTGAAGATGTCGCGGACGACCCGGACGGTCATGTCCGGCTCGCCGTAGAGCAGGGTCGGCGCGCTGGAGCTGTTGCTCTTGGCCTTCTTCTGGATCTCTTCCCACTGGGCCTGCAGCCGCTGGACGTCGCGCGCCAGCTCCTCCTCGCTCGCACCCTCCGCCGCGGTGCGCACGATGACGCCCGCGTCCTCGGGAACGATCTTCTTGAGGATCTGCTTCAGCCGCGCCCGCTCGGTGTCGGGCAGCTTGCGGCTGATACCGGTCATCGAGCCCTCGGGCACATAGACCAGGTAGCGGCCGGGGAGCGAGACCTGGCTGGTGAGCCGGGCGCCCTTGTGGCCGATCGGGTCCTTGGTGACCTGCACCAGCACGGACTGGCCGGACTTCAGCGCGGTCTCGATGCGGCGCGGGCCGTTGGCCATGCCCAGCGCCTCGAAGTTGACCTCACCGGCGTACAGCACGGCGTTGCGGCCCTTGCCGATGTCGACGAACGCGGCCTCCATCGACGGCAGGACGTTCTGCACCTTGCCGAGGTAGACGTTGCCGACGTACGAGGTCGCCTGCTCCTTGTTGACGAAGTGCTCGACGAGCACGTTGTCCTCAAGGACGCCGATCTGGGTGCGCTCACCGCTCTGGCGGACGACCATGACCCGCTCGACGGCCTCGCGGCGCGCCAGGAACTCCGCCTCGGTGATGATCGGCACCCGGCGGCGGCCCTGCTCACGCCCCTCGCGGCGGCGCTGCTTCTTGGCCTCCAGACGCGTCGACCCCTTGATCGACTGCACCTCGTCGGCGCTGGTGCCCTCGTCCTTCTTCCGGGGCTCCCGGACCTTGACGACCGTGCGCTCCGGGTCGTCGCCGTTGCCGGCCTCGCCCTCGACGCCCTCACCGGTACGGCGGCGACGGCGACGGCGACGGCGGCTGCTGCTGGAACCGCCGGCCGACGACTCCTCGGCCTCCTCCTGGTCCGGCTGCCCGGCGTGGTCCTCGGCGTCCTCGGACTCCGCCTCGGCGTCCCGCTCGTCGGCGGTCTGCTCGTCGGCGCCCTCGGCGGACTCACCGCGACGACGGCGGCGGCCGCCACGGCGGCGGCGGCGCGAGGGGCGCTCGGCGGACTCGTCCTCGCCCTGGCCGTTCTCGGCCGGCTCGGTCTCCGGCTCGGCCGCGGCTTCCTCGGCCGCCGGCTCCTCGGCCGGGGCGGCGGACACCTGCTCGGGGCCGTCCGGGGCGCCACGGCGGCGACGGCGGCGCGAACCCGTGGCGGGCTGCTCCTCCACGGCCGGCTCGGCGGGGGTCTCGTCCTGGCGGGCCGCGGCGGCAGCGGCGGCTGCGGTCTCCGGCGTCTGGAACATCGGCTCGGTGAAGACCGGCGGCTGGAAGACGGCGGTCGGGGGCCGCTGCGCACGGCGGCGGCCGCGCGGCGGCTCCTCCGCCGCGGGCTCCTCCTCGGCACGGGGTGCCTCGGCGGCCGGCTCCGCGGCACGCTCACCACGGCGGCGGGCCCGGCGGCGGGGCGCCTCGGCGCTCTTGTCCTCGGCGCTCTTGTCCTCAGCGGCCGGGGCCTCCGAGGGCTCCGCCGCGGGCTCCTCGGCCGCCTGCGGGGTCTCCGAGGGGGCGGTGGTCTTACGGGTGGCGCGGCGACGGGTCCGGGCGGGCTTGGCGTCCTCAGCGGGCGCGGGGGCCGCTTCCTCGGCGACCGGAGCGGCCGGTGCAGTGCTCTCGGCCGCGGTCACGGTCTCCTCGACGGCGCTCGCCTGGGGGGAGCCGGCCGGGGCGGTGGCCTTACGGGTGGCGCGGCGGCGGCCGCGGCGCGGCGCGGCGTCCTCGTCCTGCGGCGCCTCGGCGGGCGTCTCCATGACGGCGGCCGGGGCCTCGGCGGCGGGGGCGGCGGGCGCCTCGGCGGCCACCGGCTCCGGGGCGGTCACGGGCTCCGGGGAACCGGCCGGGGCGGTCACCTTGCGGGTGGCGCGGCGGCGGCCGCGGCGCGGCGCGGCCTCCTCGTCCTGCGGCGCCTCGGCGGGCGCCGCCACGACGGCGGCCGGGGCCTCGGCGGTTTCCTCGGTGGTTTCCTCTGCAGCCGGGGCCTCCGCCTCACCGGAATCCGGCTGCGGGGCACCGGCCGGAGCGGTGACCTTACGCGTGGCGCGGCGGCGGGTACGGGCCGGCTTGGCCTCGTCGCCGGTGGTCACCGCGGCGGCGGTGGTCTCCTCGGCCAGGGCCGGATCGGCCACGGCCGGGGCGGTGGTCTCGGTGCTCACCACCGCGGCCTCGGCGGCACCGGCCGACGGCGGACCGGCCGGCCGGGAGGCCGCGCGGCGCCTGCGGCGCGGCGGCAGCGTGTCACTGGGTGAGTGGTTGTCGTTGTCGGCGGCACCGCGATCCTGGGAATGCGTGGATCGGGTGGGCTCAATGGGCTCGAGCATGCGGGCGGTTCTCCCGTCACGCTCCCGGGCGCCGCGCCTGATTCCGGCCGCGGTCCGCGTGATGAGCGCGGTCCCGCTCCGGGGCGCGGGCGCCGCACGGGAGCTGTCGTCTCGCTCGTCGGCCCCGGTTGGGCGGGACCGGCGAAAGTCTCCTGGTCAGTGCGTCTGCCGGACCGGGGTGGCTCCCTGGCTGATCGGCGACGCGACGACGGCGGTCCTACGCAGTACCGTCCCCGGCTGCCGGGGAGGCCCCACTCGTCGCCTTCGCGGCACTCAGCCCGGCGGCCGTGGGTGGGGCGGCCGTGGCAGCGTCGCGGTCGGGCGCAAGCGGGTCGGTCACCGCGCCGGTCTCCTCATCGAGCAGCCCCTGCGCCAGCCTGGTCACCGCAGCGGGGACCGGCGGCGCCAGGTCGGCCGTAGCTCGGAGGCCGGACAGGACGTCGTCGGGTCGAACGGCAGGTGTCAGATGCCGAACAACCAGCCGCAGTATCGCACAGGCTTTGCCGTCGGGCCTATCGCTCTCGCCACCGGCGACCTCCAGACGCGTCACCGCGGCCCGTGCGTCGAAGGTCCGCATGCCGCTTTTCGTACGGCGCTCGACCTGTACCTCGTCCGCGGCGAGGAACGCCTCGACGGCGCGCCCCGCCACCTCCGGCGCGACCCCGTCGAGCCGGATCTCCCACACCGAGGCCTCCAGCCGGTCGGCCAGGCCGCTGGTGCGGGACTCGACGGCGTCGGTCACGTCCAGCCCGTCCGGCAGCGACGCGTCGAGGAGTTCGCGCAGCTTGCCGGGGTCGCGGTGCTCGGCGAGCTGGATCTCCAGATACTCGGCCTCGCTGCCCGTACCGGTCGGGGCGGCGTTGGCGTACGACACCTTGGGGTGCGGGGTGAAGCCCGCCGAATAGGCCATGGGGACCTCGGCGCGGCGCAGCGCCCGCTCGAAAGCGCGCTGGAAGTCGCGGTGGCTGGTGAACCGGAGGCGGCCGCGCTTGGTGTAGCGCAGTCGGATGCGCTGCACCGCCGGTGCGGGCGGCGGGCCTTCGGGCTGTCGCTTGCCCAGTGTCGTTCAGTCCTTCGTGAGTGCGGTCGTACTGCTACCAAGAGTACGTGCCCCGGACGTCCCCGGTTCCCGCCGGGGCGGACCGGCGGCGGCCCGCTGCGGCTCACGGGGCGCGCCGAACAGGGCGCGCCGCAGCTCCCTGCGGGTCTGCCGCACCGTCTCGCGGGCGGTGCGCAGCGCCTGCCGGACCGGGCGCCAGATGCCGTCGCGGAGGACGTGGCCGAGTGGGGTGAGGACGGTGCGGTACACCCAGCGCACCGGCTTGACGACGAGCCACCGCAGCACCGCACCGAGGAACCGGCCGATGGCGCGGGAGATCATCCCGGCGACCCGCCAGCAGTGTCCGAACGCCGCCACGGTCTCGCGGACGAGGACCGTCACCACGGTGACCAGCGCCTGCCCGGCCGGCCGCAGTACGTAGCGCCAGAGGGCGGCCAGCGGCACGATCACGGTCCACCGGACGAGGGCGGCGAGCACGGCGCCGAGTCCCCGTACCAGCCAGGCGATCCCGCGCCCGAGGGGTGTCAGCACGGCCGCGTACAGCCATTGAGCGGGCACCACCACCAAGTACCGCACCAGCCACGCCACCACCACAACAGCCGCCCGGCCCACCGGCGCCAGCACATACCGCCACAACGCCACCCACGGCCACACGAACAACGCCCTGCCCAACCACCCCAGCACCAGCCCCAACCCCCGCACCAGCCAGGCGATCCCCCGCCCCACCGGCGCCAGCACCGCCGCGTACAGCCATTGGGCCGGCACCACCACCAGATACCGCACCAACCACGCCACCACCACAACAACCCCGCGGCCCACCGGCGCCAGCACATACCGCCACAACGCCACCCACGGCCACACGAACAACGCCCTGCCCAACCACCCCAGCACCAGCCCCAACCCCCG